>CAZOSE010000207.1:0-3617 GCA_964582385.1 uncultured Lachnospiraceae bacterium | reverse complement strand
GCCAATTATTATGGAACAACAATTGTCCCTGCTCGTGTCAAAAAGCCAAAAGATTATGCCGAAGTTTTTATTATCCCGAATGTTTAATTGTTTTAAACTATGTCACATTTAAATAGTTAAATTTTCGGGATAATTGTTGATTAAAGTGTCCATAATTAGTTTGGGTTTTCCTAGTATAATTATGGAGGCGAAATGCATGAAAAAAATTTTACTAACGAAATTAGTTACTCAAGCTAATGAAGCAATAAAGCCAATTCAACATAGCAAATCTACAGTTTATCAGTATGGATTAGCATGGGATGAACTGATTCTTTTTTTTGAATCAAATAGACAAATATATTTTTCCAAAGAATTAGCAAATCGTTTTGTAGAAGAAGCAAAAGATGAACTAGATCAAGGAATGATTAAGGAGTGGCGATATAAACTTAGACGTCTTTCCGTACAAATTCTTTTTGAAGTCTATGAAACAGGTAGTTACAGTTGGAAATTGCATTACCCTGATCCCAACGGCGGCCTTTCTGACGAAATGAAGCTGTTACATCACGATTATGCAGAATCACTTATCCGATCTGGGAAAGGTAACGGCACACGCAGGTGTTATGAGACACTTGCAAGACAATTTTTAAAATATGTACAGTCAGAAATTAACCAGAGTATATATGGCCTACAGCTCATTTATGTTGGAAGGTTTATTCCTTATATAGCACAGTCCTACCAAAGCGCAAGCATGCGAACGGTACTTTCTGCATTGAGATCCTTTCTGAGGTTTCTTTATAAAGAGGGGCTAACTAAAGAAAATCTGGTTCTTGCGGTCCCAAGCAGTAGTTCTAGGAGAACTACTGTAGTACAAACAATTACAGAAGATGAAGAGAGTCGACTACTTCAGTCGATTGACCGTACTAGTAGTTTAGGGAAGAGAAACTATGCCATGATGCTTTTGGCAATGCGTACAGGCCTTAGAAGTATTGATATTACAAATCTCAAATTATCCAGCATTGACTGGTGGAGTAAGACAATCATCATTGTACAACAGAAAAATGGTAAAGCCTTAACGTTACCACTTCTTCCAGATGTCGGTAATGGATTGGCTGATTATATATTAAATGGAAGACCTAGAAGCAGCCTGCCCTATATTTTCCTAAGGTCTCAAAGTCCTCATACGAAATTGTCACGTTCCAGTTGTTATGCCGTTAGTTGCAGTATTATGAAAGAGGTGGGTATCCGGCAGTCAGACAGTCAAAGGAAAGGTTTTCATGTTTTCCGCCATACTGTAGCTGCAAGAATGCTATCACAGGAAATATCACTTCCTGTGATATCCAATACATTGGGGCATGGTTCGATGAATTCTAGTAAAGTATATCTTTCAACAGACGGAGAGCATTTGAAGGCATGTGCACTTACCTTACAGGGAATCGAAGTTACTAAGGAGGAACTGTTATGAAGTACTCTTATTATGGTAACTTCAAAATGTTTATAGAAGGTTTGGTTAAACAGAAACAATCTCTTGGATATCCTTATGAAAGTTCGGGAAGGATCCTTCGTATGTTTGATGAGTATTGTTTAGAGCACTTTCCAGATGAACATACATTAACCTCTGGCATTGCCATGAGTTGGGCGTCATTAAGAGATAATGAACACTCCAATGGGCTTTTACGTAGAGTTACACCTATAAGACAACTGGCAAAATATATGAACAGCATTGGAGTTAATGCATATATAATACCATCCAATATACCAAAAAATCAAATTCGATATATACCACATATATATACAAGTCAAGAGCTGTCTGCTTTTTTCAAGGCAATAGATGGGTGCCAAGCCAGCCCTTTCAGCTCTGGACGTCATCTGGTTATACCTGTGTTATTCAGGCTTCTATATTGTTGCGGACTACGATCCTCGGAGGCTAGGCTACTACAGGTCTCAGACGTGGACTTTGAAGAGGGAACAATCTTTATTCGGGAATCTAAAGGTTATAAGGATAGAATTATATATCTATCTGATGATTTGATACAACTATGTAAGATATACGAGGAAAGAATACGATTCCATTATCCTGATAGAATAGCATTTTTCCCAAATCAGAAAGGCAGCTTCTATAGCTGTGGCATTATAAACTACTGGTTCCATATGTTCTGGGATAACCTTGCCATTGCTAGGGAAAGCACTGGAAATCCCCCCAGAGTTCATGACTTTCGCCACACTTTTTCCGTTAACCGGATGAACCGATGGGTGAATGAGGGAAAAGATATTAATGCATATCTTCCGTATTTGAGTATGTATCTTGGTCATGCTAATCAGGTAGATACGGATTATTACCTACATTTGATTCCAGAGTTTTTCCCAGTATTCCGAGATAAATCCCGTGGAATATCCGAAAGCCTCCTACCAGAGGTGGATTATGATTAAACCAATAAATGATTCTTTTTTTAGATATGTGCGTAACTTTCTAACTGTTTATCTGCCCAAGAATAAGTGCTACAGTCCTAATACAATTAAATCTTATCGTGATACAATAAACGTTTTACGGATTTTTCTATATCAGCAAAAAAATATTCCCTTTACTCAAATTACTTTTAACATGATAAATCGTGCATTGGTATACGAATTTCTAGAATGGCTTCAATCTTCTAGAAATTGTAGTATTTCCACACGAAATCAACGGCTAGCTGCACTAAAATCTTTTCTACACTATTGTGCAATCGAGGAACCCACATTAGCTGTGATATATATGGAGATTCAAGATATTGTTGCGCTTAGGAATACTATAAAAGGAGTATCATATTTAACACAAAATGCGTTAAAATCAATTCTAGGACAGCCTGATATAAATAGTAGGTTAGGCTTGCGGAATAGATTCTTTATGATAGCCATGTATGACACCGGTGGACGCATACAGGAGATCCTTGATCTTAAGCTAAGGGATATACGCCTAGAATTAGATATACCATGCATGTACCTCACTGGTAAAGGAAACAAAGTAAGGGCGGTTCCATTAATGGAAAAAACGGTTATACATTTAAGAGAATACTTAAAGGTATTCCACCCAACATATCCAAAAAACATTGATGACTATCTGTTTTATACTGTAATTAAGGAAAAAAAAGGGCCAATGTCTCCCGATAACGCTTCAATATTTATTAAAAAACATGCAAATCAGGCAAGAGTTTTCTGTCCAGAAGTACCCGAAAATGTACATGCACATTTATTTAGGCATAGCAGGGCTATGCATTTGTATCAGTCAGGTATACCTCTTTCCTATATTAAGGATTTCCTTGGACATGTAAGTGCTACAACAACTAGTATATACGCCACAGCCGATACTACCATGATAAGAGATGCTCTTGAAAAAGCAGCCAAATTAGGCGATAAATCTAATGCTGATTTGCCTGTTTGGGAAGGTAATGAGGATATGATTCTCAAACTTTGCGGATTAAAATAGCATGGAGGTCTTTGATAGTTATCCCGAATATTAACAAAAAAATGTACAGCTATTACTAATGTAAGCCATAATTCGGGATAACAAAAACTTCGGCATAATCTTTTTTATCCAAAATTCAAGATAAAAAAGATAAACCAAGTGCTGAAGGGAATGTTGGTTATATAGCACGTCAAATAAT
>CAZOSE010000206.1:0-3618 GCA_964582385.1 uncultured Lachnospiraceae bacterium | reverse complement strand
TGGTGTTGGTGCATCTAGAGTTAGAGATTTGTTTACTAATGCTAAGAAGCAAGCACCATGTATTATTTTTATAGATGAGATTGATGCTATTGGTAAAAGCAGAGAAGGAACCTACGGTGGTGGTAATGATGAAAGAGAGCAAACTCTAAATCAATTATTATCAGAGATGGATGGATTCGATGGTTCTGAGGGAGTAGTTATTCTAGCTGCTACAAACAGACCAGAAGTTTTAGATAAAGCATTACTTAGACCAGGTCGTTTTGACCGTAGAATTATTGTAGATAAACCAGATTTAAAAGGCCGTGAAGAGGTACTGCGAGTACATTCTAAAGGTGTACTTATGCATGACTCTGTTAATCTAAGAGAGGTGGCCCTTGCAACCTCTGGAGCAGTAGGTTCTGACCTAGCTAACATGATTAATGAAGCAGCTATATTAGCAGTTAAAAATGGTAGACAGGTAGTAACTCAAGCAGATCTTCTAGAATCTGTTGAAATAGTTATTGCAGGTAAAGAAAAGAAAGACCGAGTACTTAACAAAAAAGAGAAAAAAATTGTTGCTTACCATGAGGTTGGACATGCCTTAGTAACCGCTTCTTTAAAAGGAACTGAGCCTGTTGCAAAGATTACAATCGTTCCTAGAACAATGGGATCGCTTGGATATGTAATGCAATTACCAGAAGAAGAAAAGTACCTAATGAGTAAAGATGAATTAGTTAATAGAATAATCACCTTATTTGGTGGTCGTGCAGCAGAAGAAATAGTGTTTGATTCTATTACAACAGGAGCGTCTAATGATATTGAACAGGCTACCAATATTGCTAGAACTATGATTACACAGTATGGTATGTCAGAAAAGTTTGGTATGATTGGATTAGAAAATGTTCAAAACAGATACTTAGATGGAAGAGCAGTTATGAATGCTGCGGACGCAACAGCAGCTGAAGTAGATAAAGAAATTATGAGAGTTCTAGCTGAATGTTATAATAAAGCCAAAGCAATTCTAATCGAACATAGAGAAACCCTTGATAAGTTAGCAGATTACTTATTTGATAAAGAAACAATTACAGGTAAGGAATTTATGGCGATTTATAATGAAATAGAATCAGACCAGCTAATCAGCAAGGAAGATGCGAAATTGCTTGAATCTAAAGATGAAGAAGAAGTAAAAGTCAAAGCTAAAGGCGAGGAAGAAGATATGCCAAGTGATGATTCTAATGATTCCAAAGAAGGAACAGAAAAAGTTTCAGAAGATTAGTCTTATTATACACTGAAAAATAAATAATAGACGTTGAGGGCCTTGTAGAGATATATATCTACAAGGCTTTTCTGGTAATATATAATAATCAAGAAATCCAACTGTTTTTTTAGAGGGACAGTTAAAACAAATAATATTGATGGTTATGGACAAGATATGCTATATTATTAGTGTAGGTTGATCTCGAATCTAAATAGTGAATTGCGAAATACAGTAAACTTAATCGTTTTTATAAGGTTATAAAAACTAAATTACAATGTATAGTTTCGCAATCACCCATTTATTTTATATATAGAAAGGAAAGTTGTATGTATTTTGATATAGAAGAAGAACTAAAAAAACTTCCTTCCAAACCAGGCGTCTATATTATGCATGATGAACTGGATAATGTTATCTATGTTGGAAAGGCTATTAGCTTAAAGAACAGAGTTAAGCAATACTTTCAAAGTAGCAGAAACCACAGCCTTAAAATCCAGCACTTAGTCAAAAATATAAAATATTTTGAATATATAATTACGGATACAGAACTAGAGGCACTAGTTCTTGAAGATAATTTAATAAAGGAACATAGACCTAAATATAATACCATGTTAAAGGATGACAAAAGTTATCCTTATATTAAGGTGACAGTTGATGAAGCATATCCTAGAATCCTTTTTGCAAGAAGAAAAGGTAAAGATAAAGCTAAATATTTCGGTCCTTATAATAGCTCTAAGGCTATAAAGGATGTTATTGAATTAATGCGTAAACTGTACTTTATTCGAACATGTAACCGTAGTCTTCCTAGAGATATCGGCAAAGATAGACCTTGCATATATTATGATATAAAACAGTGTAAGGCACCTTGCCAGGGCTACATTTCCGAAGAGGATTATAGGAAGGATATAAACCAAGCTTTAGAATTCTTAGGTGGTAATTATGAGCCGGTAACTAACCAACTAAAGGCGAAGATGAATGAAGCCTCTCAAAGTCTTGAGTTTGAAAAGGCAGCTGAATACAGGGATTTATTAGAGAGTGTTGTATCTATTTCTCAGGCTCAAAAGATTACTAAGACAGACAATGAAGATAGGGATATAGTGGCACTTGCAAGCACTGGAAGTAAAGCTGTTGTTCAAGTTTTCTTTATACGTTTTGGCAAATTAATAGGAAGAGACCATTTCTTCCTTACAGGTGTAGAGGGAGATACAAAAAGCAATATTATGACCAGTTTTGTAAAACAATTTTATTCTGGGACCCCTTATATTCCAAGGGAAATTGTATTAGGAAATTCCATTGATGAACAAGAATTAAGTGTAATCACGGACTGGCTTTCTGCTAAACGGGGACAGAAGGCATATATTAAGATTCCTTTAAAGGGTGAGAAGGTTAGACTGGTTGAACTTGCAAGAAAGAATGCATCTTTAATATTGCAACAAGATGACCAAAAGATAAAACGTCAAGAAGCAAGAACAATAGGAGCCATGGAAACTCTCAGTGAGATTCTCAATATTCCAGGGCTTAATAGAGTTGAATCTTTTGATATTTCTAATATTAGTGGTTTTAATTCTGTAGGTTCAATGGTAGTTTATGAACGTGGAAAGCCAAAACGCAGTGACTATCGTAAGTTTAGAATCAGGTCCGTAAGTGGGCCAGATGATTATGCTTCTCTGGAAGAAGTACTAACAAGGCGCTTTTTACATGCAAAAAAAGAAGAAAAAGAGTTAAAGGAAAAAAACATAAGTAAAGAATATGGTAGTTTTAGCCGTTATCCTGATCTTATAATGATGGATGGTGGTAAAGGGCAAGTTAATATAGCCCTAAAAGTACTTAATGAACTAAAAATATATATACCAGTATGTGGTATGGTTAAGGATGATAATCATAGAACTAGAGGCTTGTTTTATGATGATAGGGAAATAGACCTAAATAAAAGTTCTGAGACATTTAAACTAATTACTAGAATTCAAGATGAAACCCATCGTTTTGCCATTGATTATCATAGACAACTAAGGAGTAAAGCCCAGGTTCATTCAATCTTAGATGATATTCCTGGAGTTGGACCAAAGAGGCGAAAAGCATTAATGAAACACTTTGAGTCTACAGATGATATTAAGGCTGCTTCTGTTGAAGAACTTAGTCAAATACCAACTATTACAAAGGCAGCAGCCCAAAGTATTTACGACTTTTTTAAACAAAAGTAATATTACTGAATATCATCTCTTTAAGATGTGAAGTGGTAAAGAATGGTTTATGTAGATAATAAACACTAGATAACATTTTCTTATGTTTAAGTCCTCGCAAAAATATGATATTATATATAGTAATAATGTAGAATGGTACATCTTGAAAATGATACATGAAATACTATCTAGATGCCTTTCAGA
>CAZOSE010000205.1:0-3654 GCA_964582385.1 uncultured Lachnospiraceae bacterium | reverse complement strand
CTTTAGGTCTATGATGGATAAGCATAAGATAAGTGAAGTTGTTGCTAGAATTCTATCTAATCGTGGTGTGACCAATGATAGTGACATAGATAAGTTTCTAAATCCAACCATAGAAGGTTTATATGACCCTAAAGACCTAAAGGATATTGATAAAGCCTCTAGTATTATACAGGACAAGATCAAAAAAGGATCTAGAATCAGAATCGTAGGAGATTATGACGTTGACGGAATTGCTGCTACATACATTTTATATTCAGGCCTTGTAAAATGCGGTGCTAGAGTGGATTATGATATTCCTGATAGAATATCTGATGGATATGGAATCAATGAAAATATAATTCAAGCTGCTTACGATGATGGGATAGATACTATTATTACTTGCGATAACGGAATAGCAGCCATAGACCAAGTTGCCATGGCTAAGGATATGGGGATGACTGTTATTGTAACAGACCATCATGAAATACCTCTTATTAATATAGATGGTAAAGAGATAGAACAAGTTCCCCTTGCTGATGCTGTTATTAACCCCAAACAAAGGGATTGTAATTATAAGAATAAAGACCTTTGTGGGGCAAGTGTAGCATTTAAGCTAATACAATACCTATATAAAGCATTTAATATAGAAACTGACCATCTTTATCCCTTATTAGAATTAGTAGCTATTGCCACTGTTTGTGATGTGATGGATCTTATAGATGAAAACAGGGTTTTGGTAATGCTTGGCTTAAAGCAACTTAGGATTTCAGAGAATTATGGACTAAATGCTTTAATTGATATTTCTGATATCAATATTAATAAATTAACAGGCTATCATCTAGGTTTTATCATAGGGCCTTGTTTAAATGCATCTGGTAGATTAGATACTGCAAAAAAGGGAATTAGATTACTCCTTGCAGATTCTAAAGAAGAGGCCTATGAAATTGCTTGTGACCTTAAAAAGCTAAATGATGAAAGAAAAGATATGACTGCGGCTGGTGTTGAAGAAGCAAAAGACCAGGTAGATACTAGTGATTTGAAGAATGATAAGGTTTTAGTAGTTTATCTTCCTGATTGCCATGAGAGTATTGCTGGAATTATTGCAGGTAGGATTAGGGAACATTATTATAAACCAACCATCGTACTTACTAAGGGTGAAAAGGGTATAAAAGGCTCTGGACGCTCCATTGAAGAGTATAATATGTTTGAGGAACTTACAAGAACAAAGAAGTATCTGACCAAATTTGGCGGTCACCCAATGGCAGCAGGGCTTTCCCTTGAAGAAAAGAATGTTTTTCCCCTTAGGGAATCTCTTAATGAGCTAACTAGACTAACTAATGAAGATTTAATTCCAAGGGTTACTATTGATGTTGTTCTACCAATAGGGTATGTTAGTGAAGAATTAGTTGGTCAATTAAAAGTTTTAGAACCCTTTGGTAAAGCCAACCCAAAACCGGTATTTGCAGAGAGAGACATTAAAGTTATAAGGGCATCTATATTAGGCAAGAATAGGAATGTCCTTAAGTTTAAGGTTATTAACAAGTATGGTAAAACAATAGATGCTATGTACTTTGGAGACACTGATGGTTTTCTTTTTGATTTAAAAGATAAGTTTGGTGATGAAGAAGTTGATAAGATGTTTATGAATATGGAGAATAATATAAAGTTTAACATAACATATTATCCTGACATAAATGAATATAACGGAAACAGATATCTACAAATTATAATAAGTAATTATCTTATTGTATAATTATTCATTCATCGTATACATTTTCAAATATTGCAACAACATTTATAAGAAGTAACGAGTAGTAGTTAGAAAATTGTATTTTTTGTATATTGACATTATAAAACATGCATAATTTCAATACAAAGTTAATATAAGAATTGGTTTGTACTATAAGTATTTCTATATAAATATGAGATGATAGGAAATTGAAATAAGAAAATTGTAATGCTATAATATAGATAATAGAGGGACTCTCTCTTAAAATAGATCACAGCCCATTTAATACTTTTTGTATATTGGAAAGGGCAACAAAATGAAAAGAGGATATAGTAGAAAATGAAGAAGTTGGAAGAGTACGTAAGAAGTATACCAGATTTTCCTGAAGAAGGGGTTATATTTCGCGATGTAACAACAATTTTACAAGATAAAGATGGACTTAGAATGTCTGTTGACCAAATGCAAGCAAGTATTGAAAATGAGGATTTCGACTTAATTGTTGGTCCTGAATCTAGAGGATTTATCTTTGGGGTTCCAATTGCTTATAACATGTACAAGCCTTTTATACCAGTTAGAAAAAAAGGAAAACTACCTTATGACACTATTGAACAAGAATATGACCTTGAATATGGTTCTGCAACAATAGAAATTCATAAAGATGCAATAAAACCAGGTCAAAAGGTTGTAATTATTGATGACTTAATTGCTACTGGTGGAACAATCGAAGCTATGACAAAGTTAGTAGAAAGATTAGGTGGACAGATAGTAAAGATAGTGTTTTTAATGGAACTAGAAGGCTTACATGGTAGAGAGAAGCTTGAAGGTTACAATATAGAATCTATTATTAAATATCCAGGTAATTAGTTTTGTTAATAATTGTTGGAATAATCCATAAATAAGGTGGTGAAATCATGGAAAAAGATAAAGAAGTTAAGAAAGATAAAGCAAATAATAAAATAAACAGCGGGTTTGTGGAAAGATACATTGACGATAATAATACCCAGATATATGAAGCTGGTTTTGCTAGTCCAGATGAATTGTATGATAGACTAATTAAGATTATTAAGGGTTATCATCCATCTGCTGATTTTTCCATGATAGAAAAGGCATACCAGCTTTCTAAATCTGCCCATGAGGGGCAACTGCGTAAGTCTGGTGAGCCTTTTATTATTCACCCCCTTTATGTGTCGATAATATTGGCTGAAATTGAACTGGATAAAGAAAGTATAGTTGCAGGACTTCTTCATGATATAGTGGAAGATACAGACATTACATTTGAAGAAGTATCAAAGATGTTTAGTCCTGAAATAGCTCTCTTAGTAGACGGAGTTACTAAGTTATCTAATATTAATTATTCCCATGACAAGGTTGAGGCTCAGGCAGAAAACCTAAGAAAAATGTTTCTTGCTATGGCAAGAGATATTAGGGTAATACTAATAAAATTAGCAGACAGACTTCATAATATGAGAACTATGGAATACCAATCTCCAGCCAAACAAAAAGAAAAAGCAAAAGAGACTTTAGAGATATATGCTCCAATTGCCCAACGATTAGGTATATCTAAGATAAAAGTTGAGTTAGACGATTTATCACTAAAATATCTTGAACCCGATGTATATCATGATCTAGCTAGGAAAATAACTCTTAAGAAAAATGAGCGTAAAGATATTGTAGATCACATTGTTGAAGAAGTTCAAGAACATATTAATGAAGTAGACGTTGAGGCAAAGGTTGAAGGTAGGGTCAAGCATTTCTTTAGTATCTACAAGAAAATGATTACCCAAGATAAAACTCTAGATCAGATTTACGACCTATTTGCAGTTAGAATTCTAGTTGATTCTGTGAAAGATTGTTATGCAGCCCTTGGTATAATTCATGAGATGTATAAACCAATTCCAGGTAGATTTAAAGATTATATAGCTATGCCAAAGCCTAATACGTACCAA
>CAZOSE010000204.1:0-3670 GCA_964582385.1 uncultured Lachnospiraceae bacterium | reverse complement strand
ATTTAGTTCCTGTAGCAACTAAGTTTTTCACAACAGACATGACAGGAGAAGATTTCCTTGTGGAACTTAGTGAGGCTTTTGTAGAAGCAGGGAAATAGTAGTTGGTATATAAATACATGATACTTATAAATCTAACATCTCTTAATAAGCTATTTAAGTAGATGTTAGATTTTTTCATAAAGGAGGAAGAATTGTGAAAAAAGCAAGTGACAAAGCATGGTATGCATTATTTGTACTGCCTCTAGTATTTATATTTACGACAGTTGTAATTATCCCCTTTATAATGGGGATCGGTTATTCTTTTTATTCGTGGGATGGAATGGGGCTTAGTCCCAAGGTGTTTGTAGGTCTTGAGAATTATATAAAAATATTTTCAGATAAAAGGTTTGTTGCTTCAGCAATGCATACAATTATATTTACCGTAATTGCAATAACAGCCATTAATATTTTAGGATTAACCTTTGCATTGATTGTAACAAGTAAAATTAAAGTAAGAAATTTAGCAAGAACCATGTTATTTATGCCTTACTTAATAGGTGGATTGATTTTAGGATATATCTGGAAATTCATATTTACAGATGCTTTTGCTACAATTGGTGAAATGACAGGATTAACGAATATATTTTTTAACTGGTTATTAGATTATAACTTGGCTTTAATCGCAATTGTTATTGTAACAACATGGCAACTGGCGGGTTATATTATGATTATTTATATTACAGGAATTCAAGCAATACCAGATGATGTACTTGAAGCTGCTCAAGTAGATGGGGCGGATTTTTGGCAAACCTTATTTAAAATAAAGTTTCCTTTAATGATGCCAGCTTTTACGATTTGTTTATTTATGACATTATCAAATAGCTTTAAGATTTTTGATGTTAACTTGTCATTGACAGGTGGTGGACCTAGTAATGCCACAGAAATGTTTGCTATGAATATTTATAATGAAATATTCTCTCTTAACAATTATGGGTATGGCCAGGCAAAGGCGATTGTATTTTTTGTAGTTGTAGCATTTATAACATTAATTCAGGTTTCTATTACAAAGAAAAAGGAGGTGTCAATGTAATGAAAAGAGCGGGGAAAATAATAGTTGAGGGTTTGCTTTTAACGTTTTGTATAGGATACTTATTCCCAGTTTTTATTGTACTAGTGAACTCATTTAAGAACAGGGCAGAGCTATATGAAAACATATTGGCGCTTCCTAGTAAACTTGACTTTCAATATTATGAAGCGGCTATGAAAAAGATGAATTTTTTAAGGTCTCTTGGCAATTCGTTTATTGTAACAACAGTATCAATTGCGATAATCGTGGTGTTATCGTCTATGACGGCTTGGATGTTAGTTAGGGCTGATAATAAGCTTAGTCAGGTGATTTTTATGATATTTGTTTCTACTATGTTACTGCCTTTCCAAACATTGATGATGCCACTCATGCAGGTTATGGGATGGATAAGAGATACACTTCATATTCCTATGATGAATACATTGGGTGGGCTAATTTATATGAATGTGGGATTTGGTGCTAGTATGGCTGTGTTTCTTTACCACGGATTTATAAAGTCGATTCCTATTTCACTTGAAGAGGCAGCAACTATTGATGGGTGTACTAAGTTCGGGGTATTTTGGAAGATTGTATTCCCTATGTTAAAACCTACTACGGTAACAGTTATGATCTTGGACGTTATATGGATTTGGAATGATTACCTATTACCATCTCTTGTGATTTCGAAGAAATCACTGCGGACTATTCCGCTTTCAACAGCATCGTTTTTTGGGCAATTTACGATTCAGTGGAATATGGCTATGGCTGGATTGATGCTTACAATTATACCAGTTATAATTTTCTATTTAGCCGCTCAAAAATACATTATTAAAGGTGTTGCAGCAGGTGCTGTAAAATAGCTTTCTAGGAGGAAACCATGGACAATAATAAGATGATATATGAGATCAATGATTTTAGCTTAGATAAGGATGATTTATTGCTAAATGAAACAATTTTTCATAATGCAAATGGCTATATTGGGATTAGATCAACGTTTGAAGAGGGTTACCCCGAAATGTATGATTCTATTAGGGGGTCCTATATTAATGGGTTTTATGATTTAGCAGAAATGAAACAGGCTGAAAGTTTATATGGCTTAGTAAATGAAAAGCAAACCATGCTAAATGTGGCTGATTCTCAGGGGATTAAACTTATACTTGGGGGAGAAGTTTTTAGTATGTTTGAAGGAACAGTTATTAAGAGTAAGCGGTGGGTACATATGGAAGAGGGTTACACAGGAAGATTGATTATATGGCGCTCGCCTACCGGAAAAGAAGTTGAAATTGTGATTAAACGAATGACTTCTTTTTACCAACTCACTCTTTTTACTGTTGAATACCAAGTTAAGGCTTTAAACTTCTCGGGTAATGTTGAGTTTGTATCTTCTCATAAAGGAGCGGTAATGAACTATCATAACCCTAATGATCCAAGAGTGGCGGAGGAATGTTTTAAGCATATACTCCCCCTTGATGTAAAGATAGAAGATGGCGCTTCTTATATTACTTCTCAAACGTCAAAATCGGGTCTATACGTTTCGACAGGTGTGAAAAACATTCTTTCGAAAGAAGCTAGCTTTAATAGTGAAATAGATGATTATACAGTAACCAGCACTTTAAAAAGTAGTATTGAGGAAAATGAAACTGTCGTACTTACTAAATATACTGTTTTTACGGATTCTATTCGAAATAAAGAGTGTAAAAAGCAGGCACGCAAGGAAATGGATTTGGCCCTTGAGATATCATTAGCCGAGCTATATAATCACCAAAAAGAATATTTGCAAGCGTACTGGAAGAATTGCGAATTAGAAATAGAAGGTGATGATGATTTAAGCTTGGCTGTTAGATATAATATGTACCAGTTAATTCAGTCAGTAGGGAAGGATCAGTATAGTAACATAGCAGCTAAAGGATTAAGTGGGGAAGGGTATGAAGGGCATTACTTTTGGGATACTGAAATGTACATTCAGCCATTTTTTACACTAACAAACCCAGAGATTTCCAAGGGTCTTATTGCCTACCGCTATGCGATTTTGGATAGTGCAAGAGAGCATGCGGCTATAATGGGGCATAAAAAGGGGGCCCTCTATCCATGGAGAACCATAATGGGAAAAGAATGTTCAGGGTATTTTCCATCTGGATCAGCGCAGTATCATATTAATGGAGATATTGCACACTCGATTGTAGCTTATTATCTCGCAACGAATGATATAGATTTTATTGTAGATAAAGGCGCAGAAATTATGTTTGAAACGGCAAGACTATGGATGGATGCAGGTAATTATCATAAAGGTTTATTTTTAATTAACGAGGTTACGGGGCCAGATGAGTATACATGCTTGGTTAATAACAACTATTACACCAATGTTTCAGCTCAGTATAACCTAAGGTGGGCAGCTAAGTTTTATAGAATACTTAAAGAACAGGGAAGTATTAATAAATTAGTTGAAAGGATTCAAATAAGTGAAAAAGAAATAGAGGCATTTGAAGAAGCAGCAGATGCTATGTTTTTACCATATGATGAAGAGCTTGGGATTAACCCTCAAGATGATTCCTTCTTATCTAAAAAGGTATGGGATATTGAAAAAACACCTAAAGATAAATTCCCACTATTATTACATTATCATCC
>CAZOSE010000203.1:0-3674 GCA_964582385.1 uncultured Lachnospiraceae bacterium | reverse complement strand
ATATATTAAATTTGATGAAAATGCTGCGGTTATTATAAAAGAAGACAAGAACCCAAGAGGTACACGTATATTTGGGCCTGTAGCAAGAGAATTAAGAGAGAAAGAATACATGAAGATTGTTTCACTCGCACCAGAAGTATTATAGGGAGGTGTCTTATGGCAACTGCAAAGATTAAGACAGGCGATACAGTAAAGATAATCGCAGGTAAAGATAAAGGAAAAGAAGGAAAAGTATTAGCGGTTAAAAACGGTAGAGTTATCGTTGAGAATGCTAATATGATTACAAAACATGATAAACCAAGCCAAGCTAACCCAAACGGTGGAATTATACATCAAGAAGCACCGATTGATAGCTCAAATGTAATGTATGTACACAAAGGCGAGGTAACTAGAATTGGATTTACAACTGTTGATGGAAAAAATGGACCAAAAAAAGTACGTGTTGCAAAATCCACTGGTGATGTAATTGACTAATTTCTAAGGAAGGAGGTCTAATCTATGAACAGACTACAAGAAGTATATAAAAATGAAATCATCCCAAGTATGATGAAAAAATTTGACTATAAAAACGAACTACAAGTACCTAAATTTGATAAAGTAGTTATCAATATGGGTGTAGGTGAAGCAAAAGAAAATGCTAAAGTATTAGATTCTGCTGTTAAAGACCTTGAAATTATTTCAGGTCAAAAGCCAGTGACTATTAAAGCAAAAAAATCAGTTGCAAACTTCAAATTAAGAGAAGGAATGCCAATTGGTTGTAAAGTAACATTACGTGGCGAAAGAATGTATGATTTCTTAGATCGTTTAATTAATCTAGCACTACCACGTGTACGTGACTTTAGAGGAGTAAACCCAGATTCATTTGATGGTAGAGGAAACTATGCACTTGGAATTAAAGAGCAATTGATTTTCCCAGAAATTGACTATGATCAAATAGACAAAGTAAGAGGCATGGATGTAATTATAGTAACAACTGCAAACAGTGATGAAGAAGCACGTGAGTTATTAACATTATTCGGAATGCCATTTCGCAAATAGTTAGGAGGAAGATCCATGGCAAAAAAATCTTTAAAGGTAAAACAACAACGAAAAGCTAAATTCTCATCTAGAGAATATAATCGTTGTAGATTATGTGGACGTCCACATGGTTATTTGAGAAAATACGGAGTATGCAGAATATGCTTCCGTGAATTAGCTTATAAAGGACAAATACCAGGTGTTAAAAAGGCTAGCTGGTAAAATAGGAAGGAGGCAAATGATATGACAATGAGCGATCCTATCGCAGATATGCTTACAAGAATCCGTAATGCAAATGCTGCAAAGCATGATACTGTTGATATACCTGCTTCTAAAATGAAAGTAGCAATTGCTGACATTCTTTTAAAAGAAGGTTACATTAACAGATATACAATTGAAGAGATAGATGGTTTTAAATCAATACACGTTACCTTAAAGTATGGTAGTGATAAAAATGAAAAAGTTCTTTTAGGTTTAAAGAGAATCTCTAAACCAGGATTACGTGTATATGCATCAGTGGACGAACTTCCTAAAGTTTTAGGTGGCCTTGGTGTAGCTATAATTTCAACAAATAAAGGTGTGTTATCAGACAAAGACGCAAGAAATCAAAATATCGGTGGAGAAGTACTTGCTTTTATATGGTAAGGAAAAGCCGCTTTAAAAATTAGGAGGTGCGGGCATGTCACGTATAGGAAGAATGCCTATCGCTATACCTGCAGATGTTACTGTAGAAATAGCAGAAAATAACAAAGTGACTGTAAAAGGTCCAAAAGGAACTCTTGAGAGAGTGTTAGCTGCACAGTTAACTATTAAAATGGAAGATGGTGCTGTTGTAGTAGAAAGACCTAATGATGTTAAGAAAAATAAATCTTTACATGGTCTTACAAGAACGTTAATTGCTAATATGGTTGAAGGTGTAACTAAAGGCTATGAAAAGGTTCTTGAAATAAATGGTGTTGGATATAGAGCAGCAAAACAAGGAAACAGCCTTAACTTAACACTAGGATATTCCCATCCAGTTGTTTTAGAAGATCCTGAAGGGATTGAAACAGTGGTTGAAGGAACTAATAAAATTACTGTTAAAGGTATAGATAAAGAAAAAGTTGGTCAACATGCTGCTGAAATCAGAGATAAGAGAAGACCTGAACCATACAAAGGTAAAGGTATTAAATATTCTGATGAAATTATTAGACGTAAAGCCGGTAAAACTGGTAAGGCATAGTAGGAGGTGTGAAAGGTAATGGTTAATAAAAAATCTAGAAGTGAAGTTAGAAAAAACAAACATAGAAAATTACGTAAACGTTTCACAGGTACTCCTGAAAGACCACGTTTAGCTGTATTTAGAAGTAATAAGCATATTTATGCTCAAATTATTGACGATACAGTAGGAAACACTCTAGTATCAGCTTCTACCAACCAAAAAGATGTTCAAGCTAATCTGGAACATACAAACGATGTAGAAGCAGCTTCACATGTTGGAACTGTAATAGCTAAGAAAGCTTTAGAAAAAGGCATAACAACTGTTGTCTTTGATAGAGGTGGCTATATATATGCTGGTAAAGTACAAGCATTAGCAGATGCAGCTAGAGAAGCTGGTCTAGAATTCTAACAAGGAGGAGCAAACATGAAACAAACAATGATTGATTCTAGTCAATTAGATTTAGAAGATAAAGTAGTATCGATCAAACGTGTTACTAAGGTTGTTAAAGGTGGACGTAATTTCAAATTTACAGCTTTAGTAGTAGTTGGCGATAAAAATGGGCATGTAGGTGTAGGGCTTGGTAAAGCATCTGAAATTCCTGAAGCAATTAGAAAAGGAAAAGAAGACGCAGCTAAGAATATCATTAAAGTGCCACTTGACGATAACAACAGTGTTCCACATGATATAAGTGGAAGATATAGTGGTGCGGACGTTTTATTAAAACGTTCTCATGAAGGTACTGGAGTTATCGCTGGAGGTCCTGCACGTAACGTTCTAGAAATCGCTGGATTTAAAAATATTCGTGCAAAATCTCTTGGCTCTAACAACAAGCAAAACGTTGTATTAGCAACTATAGAAGGATTAAAGCAACTTAGAACTCCTGAAGAAGTAGCTAAACTTCGTGGCATTTCTGTTGAAGAGCTATTAGGTTAGGAGGAATTATAAATGGCAGATAAAGTAAAATTAACTTTAGTAAAATCTACAATTGGAGCAACGGCTAAGCACAAAAAAATAGTAGAAGCACTTGGACTTCGTAAATTAAACAGGTCTATAGAACTACCAAATAATGATGCAACAAAAGGTGTAATTGCTCAAATAAGTCATTTAGTGAAAGTAGAAGAGATATAAAAATAAGGAGGTGTTAACCTTGAATTTATCAGAATTAAAACCAGCAAAAGGTTCTAAAGAAAGTAGATTTAGAAAAGGCCGCGGACACGGTTCTGGAAACGGAAAAACCGCGGGAAAAGGTCACAAAGGACAAAGAGCTCGTTCAGGACGTCCTAGAGTTGGATTTGAAGGTGGCCAAACTCCTTTATTCGTTAGAATACCTAAAAGAGGGTTTACAAATAGAAATACAAAAGAAATAGTTGTTATTAACGTTGAAGCTTTAAATAAATTTGAAGATGGAAGCGTTGTTACTATAGAATCACTACAAGAAAAAGGTATTGTTGGTAAC
>CAZOSE010000202.1:0-3677 GCA_964582385.1 uncultured Lachnospiraceae bacterium | reverse complement strand
TGGATAACATTCCAGTTATAGCTATAGATCCAAAAGGCGATATAGGTAACTTGAAATTAACATTTCCACAATTAAAAGATGAGGATTTTCGTCCATGGGTTAATATTCATGAAGCAGAAAACAAAGGATTAACTCCTGATGAATTTGCATCATCACAAGCGATGCTATGGCGTAATGGACTGGCTGATTGGGGACAAGATGGAAAAAGAATCGAAACTTTACATAGTAAAGTTGATATTAATATTTATACCCCAGGCGGTTCTTCAGGAATTGGTGTATCAGTACTTAAGTCATTTGATCCACCATCTGATGAAGTGATGAATAACAAAGATATGTATGGTGATAGAATACAAATTACTACTACTAGTTTGTTATCTTTAGTAGGAGTTAGTGGAGATTCCTTAACAAGTAGAGAATATATCTTAATAGCAAATATATTAGATTATTATTGGACCAACAACCAGTCAATAGATCTTGAAGGGCTGATAAATGCTGTGCAGAACCCACCTATTAGTAAGGTGGGAGTTATGGATATAGAAAGTATTTATCCAGCAAAAGACAGATTCTCATTAGCTATGTTATTTAACAATATACTAGCTTCACCTAGCTTTGCTTCTTGGCTAGAGGGAGAACCCTTAAATGTTAAAAACTTCTTGTATACTGATGAAGGAAAGCCTAAGGTATCGGTGTTTTCAATTGCCCATTTAACAGATAGTGAAAGAATGTTTTTTGTGACAATGCTACTTAATGAAATTCTATCATGGGTTAGGACTCAACCAGGAACTAGTAGCCTAAGAGCCATGTTATATATGGATGAGATTTTTGGTTATTTGCCACCAACAGCTAATCCACCATCTAAGACCCCTCTTTTAACCTTATTAAAACAGGCAAGAGCATATGGTTTGGGTTTATTATTATCAACTCAAAATCCAGTAGATTTAGATTATAAGGCTCTTTCAAATTGTGGTACATGGTTTATTGGAAGACTACAAACTGAAAGAGATAAAGACAGAGTTATATCAGGACTTGAAGGGGTTGCAGCTGGTGGTAAATTCGATAAAAGAAGAACAGAACAAATCCTAGCAGGACTAGGTCAGCGTGTTTTTTATCTCCATAATGTTCACCAAGATGAACCTGTTATATTTAGTACAAGATGGGCAATGTCTTATTTAGCAGGTCCACTTACTGGCAAACAAATAGAAGCTCTCACACCAAAGGTTAATTTGGTAAAAGAAAAGGTGGATGGACAGAAGCAAGTTAATATTGTAAATGAAAACTCTAAGACAGATTATACTCCTATAAAGAATGAAATAAATAAAGGAGACATTCAGGTAGAACCAACAGAGTCAAGAACTCAAGGAGCTCCTGGGTTATCCCCAGATATTAATCAGGTATATTTGCCTATATATAAAGATGCAAGTAATTTAACCTATTATCCATCAGTTATTGGGATTACAGAAGTCTTCTATAATAGTACAAAGTATAAGGTTGCTGAATCTGTAAACTATACTTTGTTAACTCCAATTATGGACGGCCCTGTTTCAATAGACTGGTCTGAATCAGAAGTTGCTCAAATAGAAATAGCAGACCTTGAAACTGAACCAGCCCAGGGAGCCTCTTATGATGAACTAGCCGGTGTGGCTACTAATCCTAAAAACTATGATAAGTGGAAGAAGCTCTTATCACAATATGTTAGAAAAGAGATGCCCCTTAGCCTCTTATATAGTCCAACACTTAAAGAGCATTCTAATAGTGATGAAGATGAACGGGATTTTCGTATTAGAATCCAGCATCTAGCCCATGAAAAAAGAGATGAAGACATTGATAAACTAAAGAAAAAATATGATTCAAAAATCACAACTCTTGAAAACAGACTACTTAGAGCAAAGCAGAATGTAGAAAAGAAAAATTCGCAGGTAAGTCAAAAGAAAGTTGATGCAGCTGTTTCTGTTGGCACTGCCTTAATCGGAGCCCTGTTTGGTAAGAAGGTAACAAAGACTTCAGTTTCTAAATTTGGAACTGCCCTAAAGTCCTCAAATCGTGCATTGAAAGGTGGAGAGTCTGTAGCACAAGCAGAAGAAACCCTTTTATCAGTTGAAGCTGAACTTGAAGAATTACAACATCAATTAGAGCAAGAAGTAGAAAAAATATCAGCTCTTTATGATATGGAAAATGAAGACCTAGAAGTAATTGAAATAAGACCTACAGCTAATAACATTACAATTCATCTGATAGGTCTTGCTTGGAATCCCAAAGAATAAGAAAATGGAGGAATCTACTTAAATGGATAAGAGTATTAATAAGGATAAGGTAAATAGTGAAAATATTGACAATATAATTATCATCGGTGCTAGTATTGCTGGAATTACCGCAGCAGCTGAGATACGCAAAATTAATCCAACTTGTAATATAACTATGATCTCCAAAGAAGATATCAAGGGTTACTATAGACCAAGACTTTCCGAAATGATTAGCAATGATAAGTTGACAGGTGAATCTATAGCTATTAAGAAAGACCAGTGGTTTGAAGATAATAATATAAAATTATTATTAGATAAGTTAGTTAGCAAAATTGATTCTGATAATAAAAAAATAAGTTTTATTGATGGCGAAGAAATGGACTATAGCAAACTTATTATAGCTATAGGATCAGAAACCTTTATACCACCACTGGTTGGAAGGGATAAAGAAGGTGTATTTGCCCTTAGATATGCTAAAGATGTAGATGCCATCAAAAATTATGTAAAGGATAAGAAGACTGCCGCTGTAATTGGTGGAGGAATCCTAGGTTTAGAAGCTGCTAGTGAACTAGAGAAACTAGGACTTCAAGTTACAGTTATTGAGCTAGCAAAGAGACTACTTCCAATGCAATTAGATGAAGAAGCTTCCAAAGCATATGAGGATATAATAGAAAAGTCAGGAATTATAGTCAAAAAAGGATTAGCGAGTAAGGAAATTGTTGGTGATGAAAGGGCAAAAGGAGTTCTACTTAACAATGGTGAGCTCGTTGATGCTGACCTTGTTGTAATCTCAACGGGTACAAGGGTTGATACCGAGATTATCAAGGGAAGCAAGATAGAAACAAATAGAGCAATAATAGTTAACAGCAAAATGGAAACAAGCATTAATGACATATATGCCTGTGGAGATTGTGCAGAATATGATGGTATAAATTATACCTTATGGAAAGAAGCGCAAGACCAAGGTAAAACTGCCGGAATTAATGCAGCAGGAGAAAGTTCAGAGTATAAAACTATTGTTCCTTCTACAATACTAAATGGTTTTGGAACAAGAGTATTTTCAATAGGTGATGTTGGATGTAACTTAGATACCCAATATGAAACATATGAAAATGTTGACGGAGAAAATTATAAGAAGTTATATTTTTTAAATGGAGCATTATCAGGTGGAATCTTAATAGGGGATACCTCTAAGATGGGAGCTTTAACTGCCGGTGTAAGTAAGGGTGAAAGTATGGATGTTATGATAGAGAAGATTAGTTAGTAAAGAAGTATTTGGAGATTAATAGATTTAGTTTCATAGAATTATAAATTATAATACCCCATTGATAAATCATGATTAAATTCATGAGATATAAATGGGGTGTTTCTAAATTAGGGGCTAATTGTATTTAAAGTAATACTAAGTTCTTTTTCAATTAATATTTGGATTACTAA
>CAZOSE010000201.1:2945-3696 GCA_964582385.1 uncultured Lachnospiraceae bacterium | reverse complement strand
TTTTCAAGTATTTTCTTTAGCAAAGCTAAGGCGAATTAAAGAGGAGGGAGTTTATTTCAATTCCCATATAGATGGTAGAAAGATTTTCATGGGGCCAGAAGAAAGCATGGAGATACAGTCTAACCTTGCTTCCACAATAGCAATGGCTTTTGATGAATGTGCACCTGCTAAATCACCAAGGGAATATATAATAGATTCTGTTGATAGAACAACTAGGTGGTTAAAAAGATGTAATGTTAAAATGAATGAACTTAACAAACTTGAAAAAACAATCAACAAGGAACAGATGCTTTTTGGTATTAATCAAGGTGGGGTATATAAGGATATTCGTATTGAACATGCTAAGGTTATTACTGATCTTGATCTTGCTGGATATGCAATAGGTGGTTTGGCTGTTGGAGAAACTCATGAAGTTATGTATCACATAATCGAGGAGACAGTTCCCTACTTACCAGATAATAAACCTATATATTTAATGGGGGTTGGAACACCAGAGAATATCTTAGAAGCCGTTGATAGAGGAGTAGATTTTTTTGACTGTGTTTATCCATCAAGGAATGGAAGACATGGACATGCCTATACAAATCATGGTAAGATGAACATCTTAAATGCTAAGTATGAGCTAGATTCACGTCCTATTGATGAAACCTGTGATTGTCCAACGTGTAGCCATTATAGTAGGGCCTATATAAGACATTTGTTAAAGGCTAAGGAAATGCTTGGCTCAAGGCTTATGGTTATGCATAATCTG
>CAZOSE010000201.1:0-2935 GCA_964582385.1 uncultured Lachnospiraceae bacterium | reverse complement strand
CTTGTTTCTAAAAGTGAAAAATGTATGTTTCATTCTTTAAAAGATGGTTTTAAACAAGGTGAATAATAATTATCAGGAATGATTATTAATTAATAAATTTAAGTATGAATTTTAGGAGGAATATTATATGTTTAATTTATTTTTAGCAGGCGCAGCTGATCCTGCAGCCCCACCAATTTGGGGTACACTTATGTGGATGGCTATTTTCTTTGGAGTATTTTACTTTATAGCAATCCGCCCACAGAAAAAGCAAGAAAAAGAGCATGCTATATTGATAGAAAGTGCTGGAATAGGTGATAGTGTTCTAACTACTAGTGGATTTTATGGTGTAATTATTGATGTTATGGAAGATATAGTTATAGTTGAGTTTGGTAACAACAAAAACTGTAGAATTCCTATGAAAAGGTCTTCAATAGTTCAGCTTGAAAAACCAGGTCAAGAAAAAGAAGAAGTAACAGACAAGAAATCTAAGAAATAAAAATAATTAAAAGTAAGAATTATTATAAAAAAGACACGGACTGGATATGTGTAATTCCCACAATAATTAACAAGATAAATATTGTGAGAGAGGTCACTAGCTAGTTCGTGTCTTTTCTTTCGAGGATATCTTCTACTTATAAATATCACTTTCAATCTAATAGAAGATGAATCCTTAAGTAACCATAAGCTATATTAGAACCTGTCTTCTTTTGCCTTTTTAATTTCTTCATATATGGAATAAGGAATCTTCATATTTCCCTTACCAATGCCAAGTTTAACATCAGGTTTAGCTTGACCATGAAAATCACTACCACCTGTTACTAACAAGTTATTATCCCTAGAGAGCTTTAAGAGCATTTCTTCTTGTTCTCTAGTGTGAGTAGAGTGAGACACTTCAATTCCGTCTAATCCAAAGTCCTTAAAGTCTTTAATCATTTCTCCAACTTCGTCTGCAGTAAAGCCATAAAGAAAAGGATGGGCAATAAATGCGAGTCCCTTAGCACCATGTATTAGTTCGAGACCTCTTTTTGGAGCAAGATATTCCCGTGGAACATAATAGGGGCCATCATCACCTAAGAATTTATCAAAAGCGTCTTGGGTGTCTTTAGCATATCCATTCTCTACTAAGTAGGTTGCAAAGTGAGCCCTTGTAATGACAGAATCAGTATTGGACTCTAAACTGTTTTTGCTACTTGCTCTTTCGCGTAAAATCTCTATTGTAATAGAAATCCCATCTTTTCTAAAGTTTTCAGCCATTATTTCGTTTCTGGCATTTCTTTTTTGGTTAGCTCCTGATAATTCTTTGATTAAAACACTATCAGTTTCATCAACTAAAAGTCCAAGAACGTGAACATCCCTGTTTTTGTAATATACAGAGATTTCAACACCAGGGACTAGGGTTATAGGGTTATTGTTAGCTGTAGCTACTTGAGCGGCTTTCTTTGCTTCTGCTATACCATCTAGGCTATCATGATCTGTAAGAGCAAGAACTGATATATTACTTTTCACAGCCAAGTCTATTAAGTCAGTAGGCGATAATGAACCATCTGATATATTTGTATGAGAGTGTAAATCTATAAACATATTATAATCATTCCTTTCTGATTAGTAATTTCGTATTTAAAAATCATATAAAGATTTAGAACTGTTTTATTTTGAAATATTTAATGTATATAGTTATAAATGATACACTAATTCATAATTATATTGCAAGTCTAATCATGAAAACAACTTTAATCCCTAAATTAAGAATATATTCAAACTTCATATAATATATTTACAATATATAAACATGGAGGTAGTTTATGGACAAATTACTTGGCAGGAATACTAAAGTTATTAATTTTCTAAAGTCCCTATTAATTTCATACATAATATCTGGTCTACTACTATTTATACTAGCGTTTTTAATGCTGAAAATGGATTTATCAGGAACTATAGTAAATGTTGGAGTTGTAGTGATTTATATTTTATCAAGCTTTGTTGGTGGCTTTTTAATGGGGAAAAACAGTGATCAAAGAAGATTCATATGGGGATTAATCACAGGAGTTTTATATTTTCTAATATTAGTGATTATTTCTCTTATTATGAATACGTTTACAGGTATGGATACTAGCAGATTATTAAGTGCTTTCTTAGTATGTGCCTTTAGCGGAATGCTTGGGGGAATGCTAAGTTAGAGATATCCTTAAACAAAAAAATACATAAAGATATGATAAATGCTTTTCATATTTTTAAGCCTATGTTATAATGGTATAAGTAGATTATTCTATATTAAATTATCCAAATCATTAATGTAGTTATTATGATGACTATTAATTTAATTGGAATATTAACTTTCATAAAGGAGGGTTTTTACCTTGAAAAGAATTAAAACTTTAAATACACGTAATTTAAAGGAAAGTATGAAAAAAGGTGGATGTGGAGAATGTCAAACTTCTTGTCAGTCCGCATGTAAAACATCTTGTACTGTAGGAAACCAAAGTTGTGAAAGCTTAAACAGCAAGTAATTTAGGTTACATAGTAAGAGAAATTCACAGTTGCCTTCGAAACTATTTTTGACTTGGGATTAGTAAGAGTTTAGCATGAAATTCTTATAAATCAAGAATATGGTTTTCGTAGGCTTCTTTTAAGCAGCGATATCCTCGCTGCTTATTAACTTGTATAGTTAAGACCGAAACTAGATGAACACAATTATAAAATAGAGTTTTATAAATATTTATATTAGTTTAGAGTAAGAAGGGAGAAGTACCTTGGTACATCAATATAAGAACAATGGATACAATATCGTACTAGATGTTAACAGTGGTCAGATTCACATAGTTGATGATTTGGTTTACGATATTATTGCCATGTATGAAGAACATAATAAAGGAACAATTATAGATACAATTTCCAATATATATAAGGATTCACAATATGATTCTATGTTTGGGGAAGTTGGTAAAATAGATGA
>CAZOSE010000200.1:0-3730 GCA_964582385.1 uncultured Lachnospiraceae bacterium | reverse complement strand
CTTCCATGCATTGTTCTGCAAACACAGACCAAAGAAGATTGCTGTATTCTCACCATTTAGGTCTGTGTTTGCAGAACAATGCATGGAAGCAATTCCTTTAAGTGGTAGGTAGTAGTTCATCATTCCAAACATACCTTTTTTCATTTCCCCACCGTACCATGAATTAACAATAACTTGCTCGCGACTTGATATATTAAACAAAATAGCTGTCTCTGAATTAAGACCTAGTTCTTCATAATTATCTACTTTAGCCTTAGAAGCATTGTAAACTACAAAGTCTGGTTCAAAAGCCTCAAGTTCTTCAGCTGTAGGTGTTATAAACATATTAGTTACAAAGTGAGCTTGCCATGCCACTTCAACAATAAAACGAATTGACATACGTGTATCTTCGTTAGCACCACAAAATGCATCTACTACAAAAAGTCTCTTATTAGAAAGTTCTTTAACAGCAATATCTCTTACTGTATTCCAAGCATCTTCTGTAATAGGCTTATTATCATTCTTAAATTCATCTGAGGTCCACCAAATAGTATCCTTAGAGTTTTCATCCATAACAATGAACTTGTCATTAGGTGAACGTCCTGTATATACACCAGTCATTACGTTAACGGCACCAAGTTCACTTTCTTGTCCTCTTTCAAAGCCTACAAGTTCAGGTTTTGTTTCCTCTTCAAATAATAGTTCATATGAAGGGTTATACACAACTTCTGTTGTTCCAGAAATGCCATACTTGCTTAAATCAATGTTTGCCATATGCATCTACCTCTTTTCTTCTAATTTTGTGATATAATAGCCTCCTGCGAATGCAGAAGATGTTTTATCTTGACAAAAAAGTGATAAAACCCACTTTTCCCTACTCTAATTATACAATATCATCCAGCAAAATCAAGGAATTATCAAAAAAATCTTGTTAGATTTTTAGCATTATAATGAATATATTTTGTTAAAATTATCCTTAACCTATATTTTTATTGTATTTCAAACATATCTTTTCAATTATCTAGCATTATTCACAAAATTATATTAGACTTATTCTTTCCTTGTCTTGCCTTTCTTTTATTTCACCTTTATAATTAACTAAATTACAACCTAAGGAGATGTACTTATGAATTTGTTCTTTAATACATTTTTTGCAAATGATTATGGTAATATTCTGCCACATTTTACCAATAGGACGACTTACACATGTGAATCCCATTTTTTATATCATATAATATGGAAAGACTTTTATTCTAGTAGGTACTCTTTAACAAGTAGTGGACTTTTATGGCTTCAAGACATTGCAGGACAAACTGCAGCTTTACCACCAACTACAAGCAAAGAAAACTTTAAAAAGGCCTTCTTGGAACTACAAGGTTACTTTAATAATATCTTAAACAAAAAACTTAAAATGTACCTAGTAGATGAAGAAGCTTTAGAACTATTAGAATTGGATAAGTCTAAATATGATATAAGAGAAGATAGAAATAGCTTTGATTATATATATAATGCCAGTGATCTTATGGAGCTAAAGGGAAGAAAATACAGCAAAAAAAGAAACCATATAAACGCCTTCATAAGAGATTATGAGGGAAGATTCCAGTACAAAACACTAAATGAAAGTAATTCCAATGAAATATTAGAATTCACACATAAATGGGCAATAGAAAAAAATAGTGATGACCCTTATAATCGAATTGAAAGTGAAGAAACTGGTATTAACAACATCCTAACCTCCTACCCCATTGAAAACACAGCAATGGCTGGTATATATATAGATAACAAGCTAGAGGCTTTCACCATAGGAAGCTATGACCAGACACTGCAATTAGCAGCTATTCATATAGAAAAAGCTAATCCAGAAGTCAGAGGTCTCTATCCATATATCAACCAGCAATTTCTAATTCACGAATTCCCAAAGGCTCTCTTTATTAACCGAGAAGACGATATGGGTATTCCTTCTCTACGTAAGGCCAAGGAATCTTACTATCCATCATTTCTAGCTAAGAAATATACAATAAGCGAACTTTAATTACATGCTAGTTTGTTTTATTATAGAAACAATACTTTTGTATATAAGATACAGGACTTTGATTACACTCTAGTTTGTCTTATATGTGGCTTGCGTACCTTAAGATCTAAGAAGATGCCAGTCTCATATAAGACATTTTTTAATAAAATATTAGTTTAGTTAGAAGGGCACTTAAGATAATACCAATTAAATTTGCAAAAAGTGCCCCATATAGGGTATACCTTGTTTTCTTAACACCGGCTGTTACAAAGTAAACACTCATAGTATAGAAGATAGTTTCTGTACAACTCATAATTATAGAACTTAACCTACCTAGGTATGAATCCGGCCCATGCTCTTTAAAAATGTCTATTAGTAAACCATTAGCTGCAGAAGAAGACAAACTTTTGATAGTCACAAGGGGAATCAATTCAGAAGGAAACTTAAACAAATTAGTAATTGGTTTTAATAAAGCAGCTAGCATATTAAGAGATGTTGAAGCTCTAAGTACTCCTACTGCAACCATTAAACCTATAATGGTTGGCATAATCCCCAATACGACCTTAAACCCATCTTTAGCACCTTCAGTAAATTCCTGAAATACTGGAACTTTACATAATAAGCCGTATCCAATAATATAAAACAAGACAAAGGGAACTATATAATTTGAAATATATAATAAAAAACTCATACTTACTACCATACCTTTCCTTTATAGTTTTAAAGCGAACATAATTGATGTTTTTTTAAATCACCAATTAAAACTCTTGTTTCTTCTTACTTATTTTCCTAGCAATAATAGAAAACAAAATCCCTGCAATAGTGGAAAAGGTTGTTGCTACTAGGCCTGCTCCTAGAATTTCTGCAGGATTTAGCGATCCGTATTCACTTCTAAAAGCAATTACATTTACAGGTATTAACTGTAAAGATGATATGTTAATAATCAAAAAAGTACACATATCACATGAGGCAATCTCGCTGCCTTTATTTAATTGCCTTAATTCTCCCATCGCCTTTAAACCCATGGGGGTTGCTGCCCAACCTAATCCCAAAAAGTTTGCTATTATATTTGAAGCTATGTACTCATTGGCTATATGGTCTTTTGGAATATCAGGAAATAATATTCTAATAACTGGTCTTAGTAGCCTTGTAAGACTATTGATAATTCCCGAAGCTTTCGCTACTTGCATTATACCCATCCATAAAGACATCACTCCAAGCATTGATATACATAAGGTCACCGCTTCTTTGGCAGAACTAATTATTGTATTACTAAGAAGCTCAATATTTCCTGTTACAACACCTATTGCAGTACCTATAATAATCATAAATGCCCATAAATAATTTAACATGCCTTATCCTTTTATTTAGATTCTTATTAGTAATATATTCATTCTTTATTTCTATTATTATTGAAACTTATTAAACTTTCCAACACCACTTAATCACCACAATCTGTAAATATGTATAGTTCTTATTGCTATTTTTTTCACAATAAGTGGGTTTTTCATATAAAAAGGTAACAATTTCCTTAATTCTTTCAAAAAATGCTAAATATCTACATTAATTTATTCCTTAATATTGACTTTACATTTTGTCTATGATATTTTTAATATGTACCAAAAGATATTGGATAGGAACCATTTATAGGAGGTGTTAATATGAAAGGGACAGGAATAGTAAGAAAATTAGACGAGCTAGGGAGAATCACACTACCTATTGAACTAAGAAGAACTTTGG
>CAZOSE010000199.1:0-3745 GCA_964582385.1 uncultured Lachnospiraceae bacterium | reverse complement strand
CTGCAATAACAACATCAATATCATCATAAGATTTTAAGAAAGATTCCATTACTTCCTGTCCTCTAGATTGTGTGAATTCTCCTGTTTGTTTGTCTAGCATCTTCCAGTTTTTATGCTCTGGTAATTTTTCTTCTACACCCTCTGTACGGCCAACCTGTGCGGAAGAACCAATTGTACCTTGAAGGGTTACAATATTAATATCCTCATCTTGTCTACCTAATTCCTTTAGATAACCATCAAGCCAATCTACACAGTCACGACCTTCTTGGACAAAGTTACCACCAACCCAAGCTGTATACAGACCATCATCAGATACATCAATCATACGATCAGATAAAATAACAGGAATTCCTGCTTCTTTAGCCTCTTCGAGAACTGTTTCCCAACCAGTCTCAACTACAGGTGCAAGTACAATGTAGTCAACATCTTGCTGAATAAAGTTACGAATTGCTTTAATTTGATTTTCTTGTTTTTGTTGTGCGTCATCAAATATTAATTTATATCCATTTGCTTCAACAAACGTTTCTTGGAATGAAACTGTGTTTGCTGTTCTCCAATCAGACTCAGCCCCTACTTGAGCGTATCCAACTACAATAAGGTCTTGGTCACTACTTTCTTTACCTCCACCAGTCTTGCCAGCTGGTTCACTAGTACATCCCCATAGTGTCAAAAAAAGTGTAAACATAAGTAACAAGCTTAATAACCTTTTCTTTCCTTTCACTATAAACCTCCCTCTGATATAACTCTTATTAGTTTCAAATATAAATATTGCTTACAATTTTATTTTACAAAACTCCAGGATTAATACAATCGAAAATCTTTCGGTAAGCTTTCATTTTCTTTCATTAAAAGTTTCACTACTTGGCTTTCTTTCGAACGAAGTTGGTTTTTTTTAGCTTTTACTTTATTCTTTCATAATTAATCTAAGCTTGCATAGGGAAAGCAAACAATGACCCTAGTTCCCTCCGAATATTTGCTAGATATTTCCAAACCATACTCATCTCCAAAATATAGCCTCAACCTTTCGTTTACATTAAATAATCCATAAAAATTCTTTTGTTCTTTATCGTACTGTTCTAATCCATCTAATACTTCTTCAAGACGTTCCTCGGTCATACCTGCCCCATTGTCCCTAACTTCAAGTATTACATTATTATCTTTCCTTATTCCTGTTATGGTTATCCTTCCCATTCGTCTTTTGTTCTTGATCCCATGATATAAGGCGTTTTCTACTATTGGTTGTAATGTAATCTTTGGTATTAGACAGCCACTTAGTTTTTTATCAATTAATATATCAAAGGTCAGAATATCTTCATATCTAACCTTTTGAATCTCTAGATAACTTCTTACATGCTGCTCTTCCTCTTTTAAGGATATTAGTGCACTACCTTTACTAAGAGATGCCCTAAAATACTTAGATAAGGACCCTACCATATCAACTACATCTTGATATTTCTTAGACTCAGCAAGCCAGGTAATTGTATCAAGGGTATTATATAGAAAATGAGGGTTAATTTGTTCTTGCAATAGAGTAAGCTCAGTTTTCCTCAAATTAGTTTGCTCAATTTTAACCTTATCAATTAAATCACTTATTTTCTCAATCATTATATTAAGAGAATCACTTAAAGCCTTAATTTCTAGACCATTTTTAATATTAGACCTAACTGTCAAGTCCCCTTTTGCTACTTGGTTAGTAATTTCACTAAGCTGTTTTATAGGTTTTGAAATACTATTTGATATAACAACAGAAAAGAAAAGCGCACCAATAACAACAATACAAAGTATTATAATACTAAACTCCATGGTTGCCATTATTTGTGTATCAATTTCTTCCCTAACATTTTCAGTTTCTAGGGTTTCAAAATATATATATTCTAATACTGTATCTTGAATTAATGAAGTTACTACCCTAATATCATTTTCTAAAATAGTAATGTTTTCTTCATAATGACCTGTTTCCTTCATGTTATCTTCAATTTTCCCAATATGCTTGCCTAGATTTTCTAAAAACTTTGAAATAGCCTCTGCACGATCTTTGTTACCTTTTGTTCTTGCTGAACCCTCAAGTTTTGTAGCTATATCTTTAGCTGCTTTAATATCTTCGTAAGGATCTTCTTCATAAAAATGCTTACTACCAATAATTATTTTATACATTTTATAATCAAATTCAGATTTGAAATCAATTGAGAATCCACTTGCAACAGTTGTACTGTTTAAAATTTTATTATATTCTTTGTTGTTTTTTATAAATGTTGTAAATATAGTTGTAAACAGCAGCACAAACACTAATATAATTGCAAAATAATATAAACGAATTTTTACATTTAACTTTAGATTGGACAGTCTTCTTACCACAGCTTTCAATATCTTCCCCCTTACTTACCATTGTTACGATACTGACTAGGTGTACAATTATGGGTCTTTTTAAATATATAAGAAAAGTAATGTGAGTCCTTATATCCAACACTATATCCAATCTCCGATATTCTTTTATTAGTACATTTTAAGAGTTCTTTTGCCTTATTTAAACGAAATTCCGTTAAATACTGAATGAAGGTTTGTCCTGTTTTTTGGCTAAAAACCGAACTAAAATGAGCAGGACTTAAATACACCTTAGAGGCTACATGATTAAGAGAAATGTCATCCTTAAAATAGTTTTCATTAATAAATTCCTTAGCCCTACTAATCATGTCATTATATTCTTTAGTAGCAATTTCATCTCTTAGGCTTATACCTTGCTTAAATATTTTGGCAGCATATTCTGAAATCTTAATTGTCTGTCCAAACTTAATCTTATCCAGCAATGGGGTATCAATGTAGTTCATATCTAAACCTAATTTTTCAACAAATGAACAAACTATATAATACATATCTAAAATAATATACTGCTTAAATACTAAAGAACTTGTTTCTTCCTTACATAAAGAACCTAAATATTCTTCTACAAAATATGTAATATCATCCTTACTTCCACTCTTTAAGAAATTTTCCACCTTATTTCGGTCAAATTCCTTTATATTCACTAAATCTATATCTTCATTGCTAATTAATTCATGGCTTTCATTGGCTATTTCATTATAGTTTAAGATTTTATTGCTATCCAAGATATACCTATATGCAAAGGCTCTACTTGCTTGTGCATAAGACTTACCTAAATCCCCTAATCTGTAAACAGGATTCCCTATGCCACCAAAATATTTAGCTTCTTTATAATTTTCTAAAAAGTCCTTTATCTTTCTTATAAGTAAGTCTCTTTTCTTTAATATATCATCCATATTACTTGCTTTTATTAAGAGAGCATGTCTTCCAAACAACAAATCAAAATGAATTATATCTTCATTTGTAGGAACAGCTTCAGATATTATATTAAATGATGAGTCATTACTACCAGAGGAGACTTCTTTAAACTGGAATAATATAATCAAATAGACCACTGAACTAAGTTCAATATTTAGCTTCTTCCCTTTTTCTAACAGCTTAACAAGAGGTTCATTATTATTAATGATATTATGAAAGAGTCGCCTTTTCTCATCTTCCTCGTACTCCTTCATCTCCTGCTTATAGATATTTTGATTACATTTTTCTTCTTGTTCTTTAAGAATTGTAACCCTAACTTCTTTCAAACATTTAAGTAATTCCATAACACTTATAGGCTTGAGCAAATAATTGGTGACACCAATCTCAATGGCTTCCTTGGCATAATCAAATTCCTCATAACCACTTAGAATAATAATCTTAATCCAAG
>CAZOSE010000198.1:0-3786 GCA_964582385.1 uncultured Lachnospiraceae bacterium | reverse complement strand
CCCAAAGATAACTTGTTTTGTTTAAAATATTTTATCAGTTTTTAGGATAAAAATGCTATAAAATTATCTTGCATTTTATTTACATATCTGATAAAGTCAAGATACAAAACATATAGTTCTAGACTAAGAGATTAACTAGTAACTCATTTTAGAACTTATGAATTTATTAATCTATATCTTAAACTAGATATAAGAAAGAGAGGTAGTTCACCATGCATAAACATGATCACAACTGTGGCCATGACCACGATCATGAACCTATGATTACTTTAACATTAGATGATGATACTGAATTAGATTGTCTTGTAATGAGTATATTTCCTGTAGACGACAAAGACTATATTGCTCTATTACCAGCAGATTCCGTAGATGAGGATGCAAGTGAAATCTATATATACCAATACGTAGAACATGACGATGAAGAGATTGAATTGCTTAACATTGAAGATGATGAAGTATTCGAAAAAGTATCACAGGCTTTTGATGAATTATTAGATGAAGAAGATGATGATCTATTTGACTATGATCTTTTTGATGATAGCGACGATTTTGACGATGATGATTTATTCGATGATGAAGATGATGACTTTTTTGATGATGATGATGAAGACGACGAGGATTAATTTGTCTCACATTATGTAAGACTGTTTAAGTCTCTTAATTCGTGAAAGATTATTATAATAATAATTCCAAATATAATGGGAGTTTACATGTACATTTATAAAGATGCATATGTAAACTCCCTTTTATTTTAATCAGACTTTTGATTTATTATTTTAATCATACGATTTTGTACACAAAACTTCAAATCTAGGATTCGTTCTTTTTTTATACTATAAAAGTATATAACTAGTCTTTTACCATCATTAGATATTATCTTTCCTTCGCCATAAGTCTTGTGGCTAATACCTACTTCAGGTTTTAACATATCTAAATCAAGTATAATTTCACCTACAAATCTAGAAGGGTCAAGGTCCTTATTGTAACGTTTCTTAACACTATAGATATGTAGATATTCTTTAGCTCTAGTCATTGCTACATAAAAGAGTCTTCTTTCTTCTTCTAAATCCTCCTCTAAAACAGCTTTATGATGGGGTACAATACCTTCATTGGCATCAATTATAAATACAACCTTATATTCTAAACCCTTAGAACTATGAATAGTTGCCATAGTAAGGCTATCTCTGTCCCTATCTTTTTGCTTTTGGGACTGTAGCTTTAATTCTTCTTTATAATCCCTAATATACTGAAACCAGTCCTCAAAGGTCTTATACTCTCTACTTCCTTCATGAAGTTCCTCCAAAACACTAAAGAGATCTTCTTCGTTAATTCTTCTATCTTTTGCATACTCTTTTAAGTATTCATCATAACCTATAGCTTTTCTTATATAGTTTATAGCTGAAAAGGGAACCATTTTCTTTAGCATATTTAGGTCATATTCAAGTTTATAAACACGGTCTAACATCCATTCTTTATCTTTATATGCATCTCTAAAATCATTAACATTTATTGTAGGTTTCCTCAAAATGCTTCTACTTATATAGCGATTTGGCCTATTTATTATTTGTAAAAATAGTCCCCTATCTTTATTTCCCCTTGCTATTGCAATATAGGCTAATATGTTCTTTGAAACCCAGTGTTCAAATATATCAGGAACATTATCTTTCATATGAAAAGGTATATTAAATTCCATTAATTTAGAAACTAAACTTCTAGGCTGTGTGTTAGTCCTATACAATACTGCCATTTCAGAAAACTTAGTTCCAGATTTATAATATTTTAGAATCTTTTTTATTACTTCTTCATTTTGCTCGCTTAATTCTTCATAAGTTGTTATTTCTGGATAATTACCATCTTTATTTTCGGTCCTTATATTCTTAGGAAACCTATTTCTGTTATTCTTAATAACATTAGCCGCAGCACTTACAATTCTTTTTGTAGATCTATAATTTATATCTAACTTAACCATATGGGACCCTTTATAATCATTATTAAAATTAATCATTATTTCGGGTTTCGCTCCTCTAAATCTGTATATTGATTGGTCATCGTCTCCTACAATAAAAAGATTGTTTTCTGGCAGAGCTAACATTTTTATTATGTCATATTGTACCTGATTAATATCCTGAAATTCATCAATTAAGATATACTTAAACCTTTTCTGCCATAACTTTAGAATATCTGGTCTTTCTGACAGCAATTCATAACACATTAAAAGCATATCATCAAAATCTATCAGATTAGCTCGCCTTAAGGCCTTCTGATAATATCCATAAATCTTTGGAAAATCATCATGGGAGAAGTTAATGGAATGATAATGCTTAACTTCCATCCTCTCACCTTTGACAATACTAATTTCTGACATCATATTAGATATAACATCTTTTTCATCATCTATATCTAGTTTTAGTTCTTGGATTATTTCACGAAATATTTGATATCTTTGCTCTTCTTTAATTATATTGGAGCCGTTGAAGTTATAAGCATACTTTAGAATTGTAAAGAAAATTGCATGGAATGTACCGAAATTTACGCCCTTACCGCTTCCTTGTGTAAGGGTATTAAATCTTTCTTTCATTTCACCTGCTGCTGCCTTTGTAAATGTTATAACAAGAATTTCACTTGGACTTACCCCGTATTCCTCAATGAGGTTCATTGTTCTTCTTGTTATAACTAAGGTTTTACCAGAACCGGGCCCAGCTAAAACTAGCATAGGCCCTTCATCATGTCTTATTGCTTGTAATTGAGATTTGTTTATATTCATTAATTACTTAATCTTTCTATAGCTGATTTTATTCTTTTGATAGACTCATCTTTTCCAAGAATTTCGATGATTTCAAAGGCTCCACCTGGAGTTACCTGTTTGCCTGCAACAGCTATTCTTATTGGCCATAATCCTTTTCTTTTGTTCATTTCATTATCTTCTATATACTTGTTTATACAGTTTTGTACGCCGTCTTTTGAATAGTCCTCTAATTCCTCTAGCATGGCTAATTGGCCTTGCAATATTTCTAGGGAGTTTTCAGGATTAGTTTTACTCTTTTTGTTAGTAAATAATTCTAAAGAGTAGTCTGGCTGCTCTTCAAAGAAATCTATCATATCCTTAACATCTGGGAATATTTCTATCCTACTTTTTACAAGGTCTGCTATTTTATATAAATCCATATCCTTAGTAATAACTTCTTTTATGTGAGGAAATACAAGTTCATAATAACGTTCATTATCCAGTACTTTTATATACTCACCATTCATCCATTTTAATTTAGTCATGTCAAATACAGCAGGTGATTTGTTAATATGAGTATAATCAAATTCCTCTATTAACTCTTCTAAGGAAAGGATTTCTCTATTAGACGGGGAACTCCAGCCTAATAATGCAATAAAGTTAACTATAGCTTCAGGTAAGAATCCTTGTTCGGTTAAATCTTCAAAAGACGAATGTCCACTTCTCTTAGATAACTTTTTATGTTCTTCATTAGTAATAAGTGAACAGTGGATATAAGCTGGCTCTTCCCAGCCAAATGCATGGTAAAGTCTTGTATATTTTGGAGTTGACGATAAATACTCGTTACCCCTAACAACATGGGTAATTTTCATCAAATGGTCATCAACAACATTAGCAAAATTATATGTTGGAAAGCCATCGGACTTTATTAAAATCATATCATCTAATTCAGTATTCTCAACTGTAATCTCACCATAAACCACGTCTGTAAAAGATGTTGTTCCACTTAATGGTATGTTTTGCCTAATAACATATGGTAGATTAGCATCTAGATTTTCTTG
>CAZOSE010000197.1:3626-3880 GCA_964582385.1 uncultured Lachnospiraceae bacterium | reverse complement strand
AATTATATACCCTAGGGATTAATTATCAAGATATTTGATAATTATAAAGATCTTATTATAAAATATGTTATATTAACACATTGACTAAAGCAAATACCATTACTATAATTAAGTCATTCGAAATATAAATCATGGTGTTACATTAGTAACATATATATTATTAAGCTTTCACAAAGTTATGAACATGGTAATATATATGAATCTTGAAAGGTAGGCATGTAATGAGCATTTTATCAGAAATTTTTTTAACCTTT
>CAZOSE010000197.1:0-3616 GCA_964582385.1 uncultured Lachnospiraceae bacterium | reverse complement strand
GCATTCACATTTGGAGGTGGTTATGCAATGTTGTCGATACTGGATCATGAATGTGTAGAAAACAAAAAGTGGATTACTTCTGATGAGTTAATGGATGTAACAGTTATTGCAGAATCTACACCAGGACCGATAGCAATTAACTGTGCTACATATACAGGATATAAGAAGGCAGGATTTATTGGTGCTGTCCTTGCAACTTTAGGAATTATACTACCTTCCTTTCTTATTATCTTAATTATTTCCACCTTTTTTGAGAGTTTACTTAACTATTCTATAGTCTCTAATGCCTTTAAAGGTATTAGAATTGCTGTTGCATTACTAATTATACAAGCAGCCGTCAAAATGATAAAGAAAATGCTTAAAAGTAGTCAAAACAAGGAAACAAGTATAGGATTTGTGGCTGTGTTTTTTCTTTTTGTTTTTATAATGAATGTGATTGGTATACATTTTTCAACTATATATTTAATTATAATTGCTGGATTCCTAGGATTTTTCCTCTACGGATTACCAAACAAAAAGGGAGTGAAAAAATGATATATTTATCCCTGTTTTGGGAATTTCTAAAAATCGGAATGTTTTCTTTTGGTGGTGCGTACGGTGCAATACCACTAATTAAAGAAGGAGTTATGGCACAAGGTTGGCTGGATGAGGCTATGTTTGCGAACATGCTAGCGCTAAGTGAATCTACACCAGGGCCAATTATGGTTAATGCAGCAACCTATATTGGTGCACTACAGGCTGGGGTACTTGGTTCTGCTCTTGCTACACTTGGTGTAGTCCTTCCATCTTTTATTACAATATTGCTAATTACCATACATTTACGAAAATGGTTAAAGCACAAAAGTGTTCAGGCAATATTTAAAGGTGTAAAACCATGTATAATGGGAGTTATTCTAGCTACTGGAATATATATGGCTTATAAGACTGTGTTTGATGAACAAAAGGCGACTAACTTAGATATTAAGGCACTTGTCATTTTACTTATACTTATCATTCTATCAGTTGTATATCCAAAAGTTAGAAAAAAAGAAATTTCGCCTATTCTACTTATTGTTGTTTCTGCGGTATTTGGTGCGGCTATATATTGATGCTTTAATCTTTAATTTTAAAAATTAAAAAGGAAATCAATACATATCTTATTTTGGATATTAGAGAAAAGATATGCGCAAACTAATCCTATATTTAATAACTAAGTAGGATTGTGATAAACTATGAAAAGATTAATGAAATATATTAGTTTAGGTGCATTTGGTGGACTTGTTTATTATTTATTAGAAAATATATGGCGTGGCTATTCACATTGGATTATGGCTGTAGTTGGTGGGATGTGCTTCCTGATTATTGGTTTGTTAAATGAGCTGTATAAATGGAAGATAGCGCTGCTTAGCCAGATGGTTATATCGGCGCTTATTATTACCTTATTAGAGTTTGTTGCGGGCTTAATCATAAACTTATGGCTAGGACTAAATGTATGGGATTATTCTTATATGCCCTATAATATAATGGGCCAAATATGTCTTTTGTATTCAAATTTATGGTTTTTAATCTCATTACCAGTCATTTTACTAGATGACTATATTAGATATTGGCTCTTTAAAGAAGAAAAGCCACATTACAAAATATTTTAATAAAAGAGCTTGAGGATACACTACCTCCAAGATAGATATTCTAATGAAGCAAAGTTAGATTATCTACTTGGGGGTGTTTTTTGTTTATAAATATAACTTATGTATTTAATCATGAAATTAAAGTAGAATAATGTCGACTTAAGGAACTTATAATTTACTAAGCACATATAATGTTACTAAAAAAGGAGAAATATATATGGCAACAATTTTAAATATAGCAGGACATGGGCTAAAACGAAATGGAACTTTTGATCCTGGTGCGAGTGGATATATAAGCCAAGGAGAACACAGATATTATACAAAATTATTTTTTGAAAAGCTAAAGAAATATCAACCGAAGGGAGCAGATGTTGTCTACCATACTGACTATAATGTATATAATTATGGCAATGTTGTTAATCTAGCTAACAGCTACGGTAAGGACACAAAAGTAATTGAATGGCATTTTAATGGCTCAGTAAACGAAAATGCAACTAAAGGGCATATAATAATATATGAGGGTTTTAATCCAGATGCATTAGATTTGAGATTGAGGGATGGAATAGAATCGATGGTTGGTGTTAGAAATACCCATAGAGGCCATAAAGGCATAGATGGTAGGAGTAACCTTGGCAATGCAAATAGATGCGCTAAAGGAGGAGTTAATTATAGATTGATTGAACTTGGCTTTGGCACTAGTCCTATAGATTCTAATATAATGTTAGATGACATGGATAAGTATGCTAAGAAAATGACGGAAGCAATTTTTAACACCCAAATTGGTTCATTTACGCAGCAAGACTCCATGGCTGGATATTATATTGTAAAACGTGGGGATACCTTATGGGGAATTAGTCGAAGCTACAATGTAACTGTAAATGAATTAAAGGAATGGAACAATTTAGATAGTAGTTTAATATTTCCTGGTCAATCCTTAGAAGTTATAGGATCGGATTTGCCTGAGCCAACACCAGAGTCTAAACCAACTAAGACTCCAAAGGCTGACCCAACTAATAAAATAAAAGTAGGAGATTGGGTAAGAGTACCAGCAGGTAAATTGTATGGAAGTGGAGAGGCATCTAGCCCCGTTGAAAATAGAGAGTTAACAGGACAGGTAGAAACAATTAATTATAAATGGAATAACCCAATTAGACTAATAAAAGATGGAATATATCTAGGTTTTGTAAGGCATATTGATATTAAAGGAATAGCAAGGGGGCAAGATTTGACTAAAATAGCAAGGGAAGTTATAAGTGGTAAATATGGAAATGCAACAGAAAGAAAAAGAAGATTAGAAGCAGATGGATACGATTATGATGAAGTACAAAAGATTGTTAACAGAATTGTAAAAACAGATTAAAACCTCTAGAAAGTAGAAAAGGATTACTTATAATAAGTAATCCCATAAAACATACTTTTCTTATGCAATGTTAACGTTAACAGCTTGCATTCCACGTTGGCCTTGTTCTAAATCAAAAGTTACAGCTTGACCTTCATCGATAGTTTTGAAACCATCCATTGCAAGACCTGAGAAATGTACAAATACATCTTCTCCACCGTCATCATTTGTGATAAATCCAAATCCTTTTTGTGAGTTAAACCATTTTACAGTACCTGTATTCATAATAGATACCTCCTTAAATTATTATATCTCTAATAAAAAAACACACAAATTTATAAATCAAAAAGTGATTTACAAAGATATGTGAAATCAATTCTTATTTAAAATACTTTATAAAGAATAACATGTAAAGTTAAATAAGTCAAGCAAAAAAATGAACTTTTTAATTATTTTATTAGTATTTAACAAATCCCCCTAGTCAGCTAAGTCTAGAGGGATTTGTAAACCTATATTCCGTTCTTGTTTTCCTATAAATGGGCATTCTGTTCCTAACTTGTTCGTAAAAGTACTTAGATACGATAATCGGGATCAACCATTTACAGGACATGAACGCATTAAGTGGAGCTGAGGGGAATCGAACCCCTGTCCGAAAGCCCATTCATTACAA
>CAZOSE010000196.1:0-3881 GCA_964582385.1 uncultured Lachnospiraceae bacterium | reverse complement strand
AATTTATCAAAAGAATTATATAAAAAGTCTTGGTAAGGACAATAATCAGCTTCCCTACCGTAAAAGGCTCTATAGCGCTTACAACCTCCGTTACAAATTGGATATGCCTTACAAGTGTCGCAAAGAGGATGCTTAGGCTCTTCGTATTCTAAGAAAGCCTTGCCCCTTGATGGCTGATTAATATTTATAAGTTTATCATCATGAACATTTCCTAACTTAAATTCGTCAAGGACATAAAAGTCACATGGATAAATACTTCCATCTGCTTCTACAACACACTGAAGACTGCAAGTGCCAAGCATTCCGCATTGTTCTGGTCCACGGCCTTTTAACATATAAACAAGGTTATCAAACATTCTAACACTGATATAGTTTCCATCTACAAAAGCTTCATACCAAAGATTAAAGAAGTCTGTTAGAAAGTTGCCGTAGTCACGAGGTGTAAGTTCATACTTTTTAATACTCTTAGAAAATTCCAAAGCCCTAACCTCTGTGGATGAGCTATCTTTTGCATTATCTTGACTAGAACCTTCCTTAAAGCTAGAACTATCCTCTAGAGGATTTAAACAAGGAATTAATTGAATATATTTAATATTATTCTTAAGATAATAGTTAAATAGGGTTTTTGGCTTTTTAGCCATCTGTTTAGTTACAACTGATAGAATATTGTACTCAACACCATGTTTATTCATTGTTTTAATGGCTTTATTAGTGTTTTCATGGGTGGCCTTCAACTTGTTATCAAGTCGGTTGACATCGTGGAATTCACTTGGTCCATCCTGAGATAATCCAACTAGGAAACTGTATTTGCTAAAGAGTTTGCAAAAGTCATCATCAATTAGTTGGCCGTTGGTTTGAATAGCATAATTAACTTGAATCTTGTTCTTGTTAAGTTCATCAACTTTATTAGTGAAGTAGTTAAAATAATCAAGTCCAGCTAAAGTTGGTTCTCCACCTTGAAATGCAAAATTAACAACTCCATTGTGGTCTATGTATTCGAAGGCCTGTTCTATTAGTAAATCTGTTGTCCTAGCATCCATAATGCCATAGGACTGTGTATCTCTATTGTCAGCTACATCATAGTAAAAACAATATTTACATCTCATGTTACACAAGGATGAAGCGGGTTTTATTAGTAGGGAAATATTATTCATAGATCTATTCCTCCAGTTAAAGTATAGTTAAAACTACATATATGAGCATATCATATTAAATTTCAAAAAACAATATAGCCATTCTAAGAGGAAACAAGTCATAAACAACCTGTAAATTATAAGTAATTCATACAGAATGTATATTTAACCTATATATTTTAAGATCAATACTTACAAAATAATGATTTTTGTGTTATAATAGTATATCAAGGGTAATAATGTAAAGGAAACTAATAAATAGAAATAGATTAAATTAATATTAATCCGTACACTTTTATGTGTAACGGATTTTTAGTGATTGTTCTATATAGGTACAAATTCTTTAATGGACACTACTTAGTGCTTAACGAAAAGGTGATGATTGTATGGTAGAAATTAAAGACAATAAAAAAGGATTAAATGAACTGATATTAATTGCAAAAACCCAGGATAACATCATAATAATTGATGATATTTATGATGTTTTTGGTAAGGATATTGACAAGAAAGATTTAGTTTATGTTACTGAAAGTTTAGAGGAGCATGAGGTTTATGTTTCAGATCCATCTGTAGAAGTTATTGATGATTTAGATAATGAGGACGACCTTGACGATGAAGATTTGACAGACACTAATGAAGAACTTTCTTTAGATGAAAAAGATAAAGCAAGTAGCAAGATCATAGGAGGAAAAGATGGTGAACATTCAATAAATACTGAACTTCCATATGTAGCGGATTCTATTAGAAGTTATCTACGTGAGATTGGTAAGTATCCACTACTTACTGCAGTAGAAGAAGTAGATATAGCAAAACGTATTTTAACTGGTGACGATATGGCTAAAGAAAGAATGATTAATTCAAACTTACGATTAGTTGTAAGTGTTGCTAAAAAGTACGTTCGTGGTAGCAAATTAAATTTACTTGATTTAATTCAAGAAGGTAATTTAGGACTAATAAAAGCAGTGGACAAGTTTGATTACAAAAAAGGCTTTAAATTCAGTACTTATGCAATGTGGTGGATTAGACAAGCTATAACTCGTGCTATTGCAGACCAAGGAAGAACAATTAGAATTCCTGTCCATATGAAGGAGCGTATGAATAAGCTAACTAAGGCTTCTAGAACCTTTGTATCTGATAATGGAAGAGAGCCAACCACAGAAGAGCTGGCAGATATTTTGGATACAACAGAAGACCGAGTAGAGCAGATTGTTCAATTATATGGTGATACCATTTCACTTGATACTCCTATTGGAGATGAAGAAGATGCTGTTCTAATGAACTTTGTCGCTGACGATGAAATGCCTGCAATATTTTCTTCTGTAGAGCAGGTTATGCTTGGTAAGGAATTAGACGATGTTTTATCAATGTTAACTGACAGGGAACAAAGGATTCTTAGATTACGTTTTGGATTTGATAATGGAAAGATATGGACACTTGAAGAAGTTGGTAAAGAATTTAACGTAACAAGGGAACGTATTAGACAAATTGAAGCCAAGGCCCTTAGACGATTGAGAATGAGTAGAGATACTAAGAAGTTGAAAGCTTATCTAGAAGACTAGTTGATGAGACTGGCTTCTGGTGAAAACTACCCCAAAGAGTTAGACCTTTAAATCTAACTCTTTGGGGTAGTTTTGTTTTTATTAGAAAGCTCTTTTGCTTACTCTCCTGAATTAAGGGATTCGGCCATATTTATATAGTCAATTTTATTTCTTAACATAAAGTTAACTAATATTGTAAGTAAAAATGTTAATCCAACTGCTATAAGGTAACTTTGGGGAAAGATCTGTTGTTTAAAGGATACAAAATCAACTTGTATTGCACCCATTACAAAGGTAAGGAGCCATTTTCCAAGAAATAAGCCAACAAATATACCTAGACCAGTTAAGAAAATGTTTTCCCTATAAACATATACATAAGTTTCTTTTGGATAAAAGCCTAGAACCTTTAGAGTTGCTATTTCTCTAGTTCTTTCAGTAATGTTTATATTATTAAGGTTATATACAACAACAAAGGCTAAGGCTATGGCAAAGGCAAGTACAAGCCAAACAACATAATTTAGACTTGACATGGTATCTAAAACAGAGCTTCTAATACTTTGGGTAGAAACAAGAGCTACTACATCCTCGTTATTAGTTAACTCTTCAGCCACACTATCCAAATCATCAACCTTACTTGTTGCGAAGGAATTCAAATACTTGGCATCATCATCAAAAAGCATATCATAAGTGGTTTCTGACATATACATATAATGATTGATATAATTTTCAAAAATACCACCTATTATAGCATCAACATTCTTAGTATCGTCAATCTTAATTGTAACAAAATCTCCTACTGAGACACCAGCTTCACTGGCTAACTTTTGGCTAAGTAAAACCTTGCCGTCTTCAGGAAAAGGAACTGGCTCACCATCTATATGGAGGTCAATCAACTTATTGATTGATTCATCTTGACTTGCAACCACATAGAAAGACTTGGTTTCACTACCTTTAATAAGTTCAAAGGTTTCCTTTACAATAAATACATTTTCAGATAATATATCTGAATAATTCTCATTAAAATTCTCTCTTTCCTCACTTGTTAGTTCTTTGGAAAAATATAATTCATAATCATATTTCATAATATCGTCAAATTGGTAGTTTGCAATATTACCTATGGAATCTTCAATGCCAAGGGCTGCTATTATTAAAGCTGTACAGCCTGCAACACCCATAACTGTCATAAGTAGACGTTTTTTATATCTAAATA
>CAZOSE010000195.1:0-3924 GCA_964582385.1 uncultured Lachnospiraceae bacterium | reverse complement strand
AACTTACTTGATTTCAGTTCTCCAGCTCCGAAGCTACCTTCCATATTCCTTCCTAATAAGTAGCCTCTCAGCGCCGTAGCAGCTACTTTCTCTGGTTAGGGGTTATATGTACTCCTCTTCCTCATTGCTTTTATATATTTAGAATATAATGGACTAAACTTGGTTTGTCAAGGAAAACTTACTCTAATTGAGCTAAGAGGAAGGGTAAGAAGCAGTCATAACCATTCCACTCGCCCGCGCTTTCGCTCGGCAAAAAACGTAGCGGTACTAAGATTTCACCTGCGTCTTACGACTTGTTGAAATCAAGTGCCGACGTTTTTTAACGGGGCTCTTTGGAAGGGTTATGACTGCTTCTTACTCTTCACTTCTGCTAAGTTCCATTAGAGAACTCGTATCCATTGTACTCCTGCCATAAAATCTACCACCTATCCATCTATCAAGTCATAACTTCCCATTCCGTACTCTCTCAACATTCCTTGTCATCATATGCCTGCCAATGTGAACATAGAAGAATTGTTTAACCTTGCACCAATACTGGCTATGCTCTGCAAAAAAACATCTGGGGAAGAAAGCCTTTATCCAAACAAGCCTATTGACTGTTTTTCCTCATTTGGTAAGGCAATGCAGGGGATAAGATAATTCCTGCATTTCATATGTACCTCCCATTTCTTCAAAAAGTGTTTTTCCATTGTATGATACCTCCGTTACCGTATTTTTATTTTAACTATCCTTGCGTGGGTAAATTTGACAAGCAATTCACACACAGTCGGTATATCTGCACTCTGCTATCAGCTTGTTGCGGAACTCATCCAGACAGTAAATAAGCAACCGCCACTTAACCGTTTCTTTTTGGTTAGTAGCAAGTGCTTCATAATCCAATATTCAGTAGCACAAGTATAGGATTAAAAAGTACTCTTAATCCTATTAGTATAATCTTATATAAAATAAACACTTGTGTGGGGTAGCGGTGTCAAGTATAATAGAGTTATATTATTGAGGGCAATAACATATATAAAATCCGGATTTTTATTAAGCAAAACAATAATAACCTTTTGGGGGGATCTATTCTGAAAAAGTTAGAAATATTCACTTCAATATTTGATGATGTTTTTTGTAAAACATTTAGCGAGTCCTGCTATGTATTTTTGTGTGGTGGTGCTAGACAAGAACATATTAGAAATAAAATAAGAGTTCAGCTAGAAAATAATGGATTTCAAATTCTTTACCCTGAGGATTTATTCATGGATATGCTTAACAGAGACAAAAAAACTGATTTATTAGAATATGAAAATCTTTTAGCTGACAACTCCGACATCATATGTATCATATGCGAAAGTATGGGTTCTGCTGTTGAATTAGGGGCATTTATCCAAAATGAAAAAATAAAACAAAAAATGATTGTTGGCATCAATCAAAAATATTCACGTGATAAAAGTTTTATTATGATGGGACCAGTAAAGCATTTACAAAAAACAAATAAGGATAATGTTGTTATCTATAAAAACGAAAACCCTGAAATCTTTGGTAACAATCTAGTCAAAGAATTCCGACGTTTTTATAAGCATTCAAAGAGTAACAAGAATCAATCTTTCGATAATCTATCTGCATATATTGCCTTTATTCCGATAATAGTTTATTTTTTTAAAACGATTAGTAGAAAAGAACTTTATAAAAACTTAAAAAAATTGTTAAGAGAACGTGATATGTTTCCAGTAAAATATAACGAGTTATTTAATGCTTCAATAAAATATTTAATAAAATCGAGTGCAATTGTCACTGAATTTGATACTACTGAAAATGATGAAACATTATCACTGTCTTTAAAAGGATATTTAGAAACCTGCAATTTGTTAAAACTTTCATGGGCAACCAATAAAACGATGTTGCATGATAAAATAAGATGTGTTATATTAAAAGAACAATTAAACATTTAATCGTTCCTTTTAGTCTATACATATTGCTAATGCAGTGTGTTCGGAAGATGATTCATCTTCCTTGGTGGTTTGTCACAGAAGATTCCTTAATTTTAGCCGTCTATTTCACAAAAGTGAAATAGCCAACTAAACTTAACGAAAGACTTATGGTAAAAGGAGCGATTTTTTGTGTCTAAAAATTCTCATGCATTATTAATAGATTCACTAGGTTTACCTCGTTTTGAAACAATGGATGAATGATCAGAGCTTACTAGGTTAAGTTCGCGTATATTATATTGCCTTTCAAAGAAAACGAGTAAATATTACAAAACTTGTTCTATTCCTAAACGTAATGGAAAATCTCGGAAAATTTTGATTCCTTCATATACCTTACATATTGTCCAACGCTGGATATTAGTAAATATATTAAATAAAATATCACCATCTAATCGAGCAATGGCATTTAGAAAAGGAACACGTTATGGTCACAAACAAAACGCCTTTTATCATGCACACACTTTGTACGGATTGTCGTTGGATTTGAAGGATTTCTTCCCAAGTATTGCTGCCAATAAAGTATACAATGTTTTTTCTAGTATAGGATATAATAATTTTGCTGCTACAATACTCACAAATTTATGTACATTAGATGGAGAACTCCCGCAAGGAAGCGCATGCTCTCCTGCAATATCAAATATTGTATGTATTACATTAGATAAGCGCTTTGTTGGATTATGTGAAAAACGTGGAATACGGTATACTCGATATGCTGATGATATGTATTTTTCGTGCGATGATAAATCCTTATTATTGAAAATTTTTTCAACTATTGAAAGAATTATCGAAAGTGAAGACTTTGTAATTAATAAAACAAAAACACACTTTCATAATCCCTCCAACAAAAAACAAATTACGGGAATAACAATATCTTCTACAGATGGCTTCAATGCGACTGAATTAAAAGCCCCTAGAAAATTCAAACAAACTATACGTGCTGAAATATATACATGTATAGTTTCTGGTGTATATACAAATAAACAACATGTTTTAGGTGAAATAGCGTATGTATGTTATATTGAAAAAGAGAATAAAAATACATATTTAGAACGTATAAAGAGTTATATTGACAATCTTACTAATAAAATACAAATATTTCCCGAACTAGTCGAAGCATACAATAGCAATAAATTTTTTAATGATTCTAAGCCAGTGGTTCCCACTGAAGTTTGTATTGATACTGAAGATGATTTTGAATCTCTTGAATTTCTTTTTCAGAGCAGAAGGCAATTTCTTGAAAAAAATGGATTAGAAGATATTTGTAAGTACTCAAATTGGCCAGACGCAATTGTAAATGCTTCACAATATGCTACAGAAGATTCATCATTTTCAGAATGTCCCTTTTAACATAAGAGCATCTCTTTCATGAGGTGCTCTTAATTTTCTTTATAGTCTCTAATAAAACTTCACTTCACTAAAAACGCCTTGAGAAATGCTTAGTAACCTAAGCTATGAAAACTTACTCTAATTGGGCTAAAAGTGGATGTGTAAGAAGCAGTCATAACCGTTCCAATGAGCCCCGTTAAAAAACGTCGGCACTTGATTTCACCAAGTCGCAGACGCAGGTGAAATCTTAGTACCGCTACGTTTTTTGCCGAGCGCAAGCGTGGGCGAATGGAATGGTTATGACTGCTTCTTACTCTTTCGATTTACTCTAATTGAGCTAATCCAGAATGTAGGCTGAAATATCTTCCCTTCATAGCAAGTAGTTCATCATGGTCGCCTCGTTCTACAATTTCACCGTTTTCTAGTACAATAATGGCATTGGCATTGCGGACAGTGGAAAGTCTATGGGCAATTACAAAAGTAGTACGAGTCTCCATTAAGCGGTCCATTCCTTTTTCAATGTGCTTCTCTGTTCTGGTGTCTACAGAGCTGGTTGCTTCATCCATAATGAGAATAGGTGCTTTGGATATGGCAGCTCTTGCAATATTTAGTAATTGTCGCTGTCCTT
>CAZOSE010000194.1:0-3943 GCA_964582385.1 uncultured Lachnospiraceae bacterium | reverse complement strand
TAATATTGTCATTATTCTTTTTAATAACTTCTATTAATTCAGTTCCGCCATTATTAGTACGGTATTGAACCGCATCCTTACTAATATAATCAACATAAACATCAAAAGTAGCATATTCATTACCTTGACCTTCAAAATGATACCTTGTGTTTGCCTCAAAGGATAGATAGTCTGTTGCCTTTCCATAAACATTGGCATTGGTCTCTTGACCATCATCAGTTTCTTTAGTTGGTTCGGTTTCTTCCTCATCATCAGTTTCTTTATCTGGCTCGGTTTCTTCCTTTTGGTCTATTTGTTTTGATTCATCAGTTTCTTCCTCAGCCTTTGTTTCCTCTGCTACTGGAAGTGTTTCCTTTGTTTCCTGGTCTTCCTTTTGGTCACTAGTATTTCGGCATCCAAGCATCATAACTAATATAAGAACTAAAACAATAATATAAGTTGTGTTTTTTATTCTATGCTTCATATTTATCCCTCTTTTCTTTAAATATAATATAAACAATATTGAAAAGATTAATTTAGGCACCTACTGCAGGCACTTGGGGCTATTGCCATACCACCTTTGGCTGTTTCTCTTAGCTCATGGGGCATACTGGTGCCAACCTGGTACATAACATCTACCATTTCGTCAAATGGTACAATGTTTTCTATTCCACTTAGGGCAATCTCTGCACTTATTAAGGCATTGGCAACTCCCATAGCGTTTCTTTGCTGACAAGGAGCTTCAACTAAACCACCAACTGGATCACACACTAAACCTAAAATATTAGACAGGGCACTTGATGCTGCTGATAAGCACTGCTTAGGGCTTCCACCCATTAACTGGGTAACTGCAGATGCTGCCATAGCAGAAGCTGAACCAACTTCAGCCTGACAACCACCTTCAGCTCCTGCAATTGTGGCATTGAGTGCTATTATATAACCAATTGCCCCTGCATTAAATAGAGCATTTATCATATCTTCATCACTAAAATCCATTTCTTCTTTTATACTTAAGAATGTACCTGGTATTACACCGGATGAGCCTGCTGTTGGAGCAGCAACAATTAATCCCATTGAGGCATTTACTTCTAATACTCCCATAGCATAACTAATTGCCTTAGCAACTACACTTCCGCATACATGGGCTTGTCCTTCTTTTCCTCTTTCGTTAATTTTACGGGCCTCACCACCTATTAGTCCACCTACAGATTTTAAATCTTTGTTAAGGGCTGCTGTAGCTGAGTCTTTCATTATATCCCAAGCTTGCTCCATTTTTATAAGCACTTGTTTTTCATTCATTTCAAATGCAAAACATTCTCTTTCCAACATAGCCCTTGATATATCAATATCTTTATCACTACAAACTTGAATTAATTCATGTCCAGAAAGAAAGTCTTTAACCATATTATAAATTCCTTTTCTTATATATTAGACTGTAAAAACATTCAAAAAGTTCCATCCTAAAACTTATCAATTAACATAGCTTTTGATACATTAGGTAAATTTTCAATTTGATTAACTGCTTCCTCACTTATTGGCTCGTCTGCCTCTATTATGGAATAGGCAATACTACCCTTTGTTTCACGGTAAAGTTTCATAAATGCAATATTAATATTGTGATTACTCAAAACTCTAGTAATATTTGCCACAGCACCTGGTAAATCCTTATGGTAGATCATAACGGTATTATATTCACCAGAAAAATTAATCTCCACACCGTTAATCTCTTTTATTAGAGCTCTTCCACCGCCAATAGAAACACCTTTAACCTGAGTAGTTTCACCCTTTACATCATTTAACAAAACGTTTACAGTGTTTGGATGGTCTACCTTGTCAGTATTATTTATTTCGAAAGAATATTTTAAGCCAGCTTTATTTGCTAACTCAAGGGAATCTTTAATTAGGTGATTCTCTGTATCAAAACCTAGAATCCCAGCAACTAGTGCCTTGTCTGTTCCATGTCCTTTATATGTTTCAGCAAAAGAGCCATAAAGGATAAACTTAACATCAACAACTTCTTCTTTAACCATATTTCTTGCCAAATGAGCAATCCTAAGTGCACCTGCTGTATGGGAACTAGATGGGCCTATCATATTAGGCCCTATGATATCAAATATACTTATAGTTTTCACATGTCTCTCCTTGAATATTCAAATAACTTTTTTTGATTTTATGTAATCTATATTTCTTTAAGTCTATACTTCTTTATATATATTCTTTAGATTTATATTTCTTTAGGCCCATCTCCAATATCAACTACATAAAAGTCAGCCCTATATCCAATCTTATCCTTATATTCTTTACCAACTTTATCAATAAATGTATCTACATTGTCTTCTTTTACAATACTTACTGTACATCCACCAAATCCAGCTCCCGTCATTCTTGAACCTATAACTCCTTTTTGTTTCCAAGCAGCTTCTACTAAGGTATCAAGTTCAATTCCTGTAACATCATAGTCATCCCTTAAAGAAACATGAGAGTCATTCATAAGCTTACCAAATTCAATGATATTGTTGTCTTTCAATTCCTTTACAGCCTTTATAGTTCTTTGATTCTCGTATACAGCATGCCTTGCTCTTTTCCTATTAGTATCATTTTTAATATACTCTTTGTATTTCTCAAATTCATCAATTCCTAAGTCTCCTAGACTACTAATATCAACTACTTCTTTAAGATCCATAAGAGCACTTTCACATTCGCTTCTACGTTCATTATATTTAGAATCTGCTAGACGTCTCTTTTTGTTACTAGCAGATATAACTATTTTCATATCATCCAGCTTCAGTGGTGCGTATTCATATGACAAATCACTTGTATCAAGGAAAATAGCATGGTCTTTCTTACCCATAGCAATGGCAAATTGATCCATTATTCCACTATTTACACCTACAAAAGCATTCTCTGCCTTTTGACTAAGTAGTGCAATTGAAACTAAATCTATATCTAAATCAAACAAGTCATTAATTATATATCCTGTTAAAACTTCTATAGATGCTGAAGATGAAAGTCCTGAACCGTTGGGTATGTTTCCGTAAAAGAGAATGTCAATACCTTCTTCTATTTTATAGCCTTTTTGATCCAAGGCCCAAATTACACCTTTTGGATAGTTTGTCCAATCATCCTTATCCTCATATTGTAGATTATCTAAGGATACATTTATAACACCTAATTCTTCAAAGTTCATTGAGTAGAATCTTAAAACCTTATCTTTGTTTTTTCTAACAGCTGCGTAAGTTCCAATTGTAAGAGCACAAGGAAAAACATGCCCACCATTATAATCAGTGTGTTCACCTATTAAGTTAACCCTTCCAGGCGCAAAATAAGCTCTTACACCATCCCTATCACCGTAAATTTTCTCAAACTCTTTAACTATCAACTTTCTCATCTTATCTCTCCGTATGTTATTATTGTCAAACTTTATAAATATTTGATTCATATTCACTTATATTTACCTTATATTTAATTGGTGTAATTTCTTTTTACCCAAACAAAAAATTATAACCTCTCAAGAAATATTAAGTTACATATATCATCTATCATATTTAGCCTAAATTCTTTTTGACTGGTAGTATCTTGTGAAATTCTAAAATCATACCCTTTATCTATGGCAATTACATGTTCATCCATATGACTTCTTAGTGCCCTTACAATATCAATTGAAGAAAAAGCCACTCCTACTAGAGCCTTTGGAATATTCTCAATTATATCAATATCCATTGAATCAGAAAACACCTTACATTGGGTAATTTTACCTCTATCTGCATTTATTTGAATTTCAAAATTACCCCACGGAAACCTCTTATCTATATTATAAACAAAAGGTATCTTAGACCCATATAACCAATCCCAAGATTCAAACCTTTCTCTTCTAACCTTAATACTCTCCTTATCAATATCCTCTTGTCTAATTTCTTCTGGAGTCAAATCATAAACTTGTGAAAAGGCCTCTATCAGCATCTGA
>CAZOSE010000193.1:0-4011 GCA_964582385.1 uncultured Lachnospiraceae bacterium | reverse complement strand
AAGTGCAGTAATGTACGTAGCTGACAAGTACTAATAGGTCGAGAGCTTGACCATAGTTGGTCTTGTAATCGCTTTAAAACAGCATATGCTGATTTAATAAAAAGTTTAAGATGTTTGATAAATTCATTAATTTCGATGTGTAGAAATCAAATTAATATAATATATAATAAAACTACCTGGAGTAATACTTCAGGTTTTTTTTGTCTAAAAATATTTGATATATATAATGTTTTAATATATAATTGTTGTCAGTTAAGAAGAAAGAGGAGGTTCCAATGAACAAAAAAAGAATTATCCCTTGTTTAGATGTTAATAATGGAAGAGTAGTAAAAGGTATAAATTTTGTTGACTTGAAAGATGCTGGTGATCCAATAGAAATTGCAAAAGCCTATAACGAAGCTGGAGCAGACGAACTAGTTTTCTTAGATATTACTGCAACAACCCAAAAGCGAGGCACGACACTTTCTATGGTTAAGAAGATTGCAGAAGTAGTAAGTATTCCATTTACTGTAGGTGGTGGTATAAGAACACTAGAGAATATGGAAACCATTCTTCAAGTAGGAGCCGATAAGGTTGCTATTAATAGTGCAGCCATAAACAACCCTCTTTTAATAGAACAAGGGGCAAAGAAATTCGGAAGTAAAAGAATTGTATCCGCAATTGATGCTAGAAGACGTCAAGATGGTAAAGGATGGACTGTTCTTAAAAATGGAGGACAAGATGCAGGCCTTGACGTTATAGAATGGGCACAGCGTGTTTGTGAATTAGGAGCAGGAGAGATTCTTCTAACAAGTATGGATAAGGATGGAACCAAAGATGGATATGATATAGACCTTACTAAAATGATAGCACAAAATGTTTCTATACCTGTAATTGCATCTGGAGGAGCTGGAAAAATGGAAGACTTTTATGAGGCTCTTACATTAGGATGTGCTGATGCGGCTCTGGCAGCTTCTTTATTCCATTTTAAAGAGATTGAAATTATTAATTTAAAACATTATCTTAAAGATAAAGGAATTAATATAAATATTTATAGTAAGTAGGTGTGAAGAATTTGGCAGCAATCACAAATGATTGGTTAAATGAAATTGGTGAAGAATTTGTAAAACCATATTATAAAGAATTATATAAGTTTGTTCTTAATGAATATAAAAACAAGACAGTCTTTCCAGAAGCAAATGACATCTTTAATGCTTTTAATTTAACTCCTTTAAAGGAAGTAAAGGTAGTAATATTAGGACAGGATCCATACCACAACATAGGACAAGCTCATGGATTATGCTTTTCAGTTAAACCTGGCATTAAGACACCTCCTTCTTTAGTTAATATTTATAAAGAACTAGAAAGTGATCTAGGATATAAGATTCCCAACAATGGATACCTTGAAAAGTGGGCAAAGCAAGGAGTCTTAATGCTAAACACAGTATTAACTGTAAGGGCCAACGAGGCTAATTCCCATAAGGAAAAGGGTTGGGAAAAGTTTACCGATGCTGTTATTGATGCAGTTAATAGGCAGGATAGGCCTATTGTATTTATTTTATGGGGAGCACCAGCTAGGAGAAAAAAGACTATGCTTAATAATCCAAATCACTTAATATTAGAGGCACCTCATCCTAGTCCATTATCAGCTTATAGAGGTTTCTTTGGAAGCAAACCGTTTAGTAAAACTAATCATTTCTTAGAAAAACATAATATTTTCTCAATAGATTGGAACATAGAAGATATTTAACCTAATATAAATTAGCTAAATAAAAGTACATAAGTTTAAGTCAATATAAATCATATAATATATAAACTAAAAAAGGACGCCTTATTATAGAAAAATCTCTATAATAAGGCGTCCTTTTTTATAATCCTAAGACTCAGTAACAGTCTCTAAATTTTTGACTGATTGTAATTCTTCTTGGTCATCAACTTGCTTGTGAGCAGAGGACAGCATTAGCTTAATACGATTTAATTGATTAACTTCACTTGCTCCAGGATCATAGTCTATGGCTACAATATTAGCTTCTGGATAAGATTCGCGTATTTTTTTAATTGTTCCTTTACCAACGATATGGTTAGGTAAACAAGCAAAAGGTTGAGCACATACAATATTGTTGGCACCAGATTTTATTAGGGCAATCATCTCAGCAGTTAGGAACCAACCTTCACCAGTTTGATTACCTAAGGATACTATAGGTTCGGCATACTCCCCTAAGGTTTCGATAGAATATGTAGGTTCAAAACGTTCACTTTTGGCGTAAGCTATATTTGATTCTTTTCTAGCAAATTCCAAGAACTTAATTGCAAGGTTATTTATCCTAGTATTCATCTTGCTTTCACCAAAGTATTTCTCTTTATAATTTGCATTGTAACTACAATATAAGAAGAAATCGATTAATTCTGGACAAACAGCCTCGGCACCCTCAGCTTCAAGAACATCAACCAAATAATTATTGGCTTGAGGTAGGTATTTTACAAGTATTTCACCAACAATACCAACCCTTGGTTTAGTAATGTCTTTTATAGGAATTGTATCAAAGTCTTTAACGATTCCACGGATATTTTCTTTAAAGGTCTTATAACGAGCCTTTTCTAAATCAGCTATGCATTTTGCTTCCCATTTTTTGTGAAGAGCATTAACTGAGCCAGGAGTTTCTTCATAAGGTCTGGTTCGATATACTACCTTTTGGAATACATCACCGTATATTGCAGCTTGTAAAATAGCAGTAAGCATTTTTGGTGTATATTTCATTCCTTGATTTTTCTCAAGCATTTGTACACTTAGGGCAATTACAGGAACTTGAGCCATACCTGCCTTTTCAAGGGCTCTTCTTATGAAGTTTACATAGTTGGTTGCACGACAACCACCACCAGTCTGACTAATGAAAACAGCAACCTTATCTATATCATACTTACCTGATTGTAATGCTTCCATAATTTGTCCTACAACAATAATTGAAGGGTAGCAAGCATCGTTATGAACATACTGAAGACCTAAATCAACTTCATGACTATCTTTGCCACTACCTAAGAGGTCAACGTTGTAACCACTATATCTTAAGGCTGACTGTAACATACTAAAATGAATTGGTGACATTTGTGGCATAAGAATAGTATAGTCTTTTTTCATTTCTTCTGTAAAAAGAACTCTTTCATAAGCATCAGACTTTATTATCCTTTTATCAGCTTGTTTCTTAGCTTTATCCTTAACTGCAGATAAAAGAGAACGAATTCTTATTCTAGCTGCACCTAAATTGTTAATTTCATCGATCTTAAGTACTGTATATACCTTACCTGACTTAGTAAGAATGTCGCTAACCATATCTGTAGTGACAGCATCTAGTCCGCAACCAAATGAGTTAAGTTGAATAAGTTCCAAGTTTTCTTGGGTCTTAACAAATGCTGCCGCTGTATATAATCTTGAGTGATACATCCATTGATCCACTGCAATAATAGATCTATCTAATTCTCCTAGATGAGAAACACTATCTTCAGTCAAAACAGCAACGTCATAGGAAGTAATAAGTTCAGGAATACCATGATTAATCTCAGGATCAATATGGTAGGGTCTGCCTGCCAAAACAATACCTTTTCTACCAGTTCTCTTAAGGTATTCTAGGGTTTCTTCACCTTTTCTTTTGATGTCTTCTCTTTCTACTTCTTGCTCAGCCCATGCCTTATTAACTGCATTCCAGACTTCATTGTCAGTAACATCCGTAATTTCTTTCATAATCTCTACAAGTCTATTTCCAAGGATATCCTTAGTCTCAAAAGACATAAAAGGATTTTGGAAGTTAATATTATTCTCTTCTAATTCTTCAACGTTGTTTTTAATGTTTTCACTATATGAAGCAACTATAGGGCAGTTATAATTATTATTAGCTTCCTCTATTTCCTTGCGCTCGTAAGCAACAGATGGATAGAAGATAAAATCAATACCCTGTTCAATAAGCCACATAATATGTCCGTGGGCTATTTTGGCTGGGTAACATTCTGATTCACTTGGAATTGATTCGATTCCCAGTT
>CAZOSE010000192.1:0-4035 GCA_964582385.1 uncultured Lachnospiraceae bacterium | reverse complement strand
GAAGTTCATTTCAATTTTTATTATTCCATCGCCTCTACACGCTTCACAGCGACCACCTTTTACATTAAAGCTAAACCTACCCTTCTTATAACCCTTCATTTTAGCATCTTGGGTTAATGAAAAGATTTCTCTGATATGGTCAAATACGCCTGTATAAGTAGCCGGATTAGATCTTGGTGTTCTTCCAATAGGTGACTGGTCTATATTAATAACTTTGTCTAACTGATCAATCCCCTCAATATCATTATGGTCTCCTGCTGGTAATGTTCTTGCCCTATTTAAATCTGTAGCTAATCTTTTATATAATATTTCATTAATTAATGAACTTTTTCCTGAACCTGACACACCTGTTACACATGTAAGTACGCCAAGGGGAATTTCAACATTAACATTCTTTAAGTTGTTAGCCTTGGCTCCTTTGATTTTAATGAAACCTGTTGCTTCTTTTCTCTGTGACGGAACAGGTATTTTAATACGGCCACTTAAATAATCGCCAGTTATAGACTTTTCTTCATTAATAATATCATCTACACTACCAACAGCAACAATCTCTCCACCGTTTTTACCTGCACCTGGTCCAATATCCACAACAAGGTCAGCTTCTCGCATAGTCTCTTCATCATGTTCTACCACTATCAAGGTATTTCCCAAGTCTTTCAAGTTATGAAGAGCCTTTAGAAGTTTGCTATTATCTCTTTGATGCAAGCCTATACTAGGCTCATCTAATATATATGCGACACCAACCAAACCCGAACCTATCTGTGTTGCAAGTCTGATTCTTTGAGCTTCACCACCAGAAAGTGTAGCAGTTTCTCTTCCTAGGGTTAGATAATCTAAACCAACATCTATAAGGAATTGAACCCTAGCTTTAATCTCTTTTAATAACAACCTACCTATTTGAAGTTGAGTTTCTGATAACTTTAAGTTCTCAAGGAACTCTTTTAGGCTCTTGATTGAATACTCTGTCACTTCGCCTATATTCTTGCCTCCAACGGTAACTGCTAGTGATTCTTTTCTTAGTCTTCTGCCACCGCACTCCCTACAAGGTGTTATCTTCATAAAGTTTTCATATTCTTGTCTTGAAGTTTCAGCACTTGTTTCTCTATATCGTTTTTCTACGTTTCTAACAAGCCCTTCAAAGGCAATATCATATTCACCCTTACCTCTTTGGCCTTCGTAGTAGACCGTTACACTCTTGCCATTCGTACCATATAATATAATATCTTGAATATGCTGAGGGTAATCTTGAAAGGGGGTATTTAAATCAAAGTCATATTCTTTTGCTAATGCATCTAAGATTGCTCTAGTAAAGCTTGTCTTCTTTGTAGCTGACTGCCATCCAAGGACAACAATCGCCCCATCTGCTAAGCTCATAGACCTATCAGGAATCATCAAGTTTCCATCAAACTCCATCTTATGTCCAAGGCCATGACATTCAGGACATGCTCCAAATGGACTGTTAAAAGAGAAACTTCTTGGTTCAATTTCTCCAACGCTAATATCACAGTCTGGACAGGCAAAGTTCTCACTATATATAATCTTTTTGCCTTCAATATCTACAACAAGCATACCATCTGAAAGCTTAAGTACCGTTTCAATGGATTCTGCCAAACGACTTTGTATTCCATCCTTCACAATTAAACGGTCAACTACAATATCAATATTGTGTTTTTTGTTTTTATCTAATTCAATGTCTTCGCTCAGTTCATGTAGCTCTCCATCAATAATCGCACGAACATAACCATTTTTTCTTGCCTGCTCTAATAGTTTAACATGTTGACCCCTTCTTCCTGATACAACAGGAGCCAATAACTGAACTCTAGTTCTTTCTTCAAGCTGCATAATGGAATCTACCATTTGGTCTACAGTTTGTTTGTTAATCTCCTTACCACAATTGTGGCAGTGAGGGATTCCTATCCTTGCATAAAGCAAACGAAAGTAATCGTAAACCTCTGTTACTGTTCCTACTGTAGAACGTGGATTACGGTTGGTAGACTTTTGGTCTATTGATATAGCAGGAGGAAGACCTTCTATACTTTCAACATCTGGTTTGTCAACTTGGCCTAAAAACTGTCTTGCATATGACGATAAAGACTCCATATACCTTCTTTGTCCTTCTGCATAAATTGTATCAAAAGCCAAGGAAGACTTACCAGAACCACTAAGACCTGTCATTACTACAAAAGTATCTCTAGGTATCTCTAAATCAATATCTTTTAAGTTGTTTTCTCTTGCACCCTTTATTTTAATATACTTCTTATTATCATTCATGTACTCTTGATCCTTTCATAAATTAATTATGAATAATTAATCAATCTCATTTAAACTCTTCTTTAATTCAATAATATAGTCTCTAAGTTCAGCTGCTCGTTCAAAGTTTAGCTCCGTTGCAGCTGATTGCATGTCTTTTTGAACCTTCCTAATTAAATCTTGTAATTCTTTCTTGTTCATAGATTCAAAATCTTTATCCGAACTGTAAGTATCCTCTTTAGCTTTTTGAGAAATGCTAATAATATCCCTAACCTTCTTCTTAATAGTGGTTGGTGTTATTCCATGTTTTTTGTTATAGTCATCCTGAATCTTTCTTCTTCGATTTGTTTCATCTATAGCTTTCTTCATAGCATCGGTCATATTCTGGGCATACATGATTACATGACCATCTGAATTTCTTGCTGCACGGCCAATAGTTTGTATTAAGGCTGTTTCAGAACGCAAGAAACCTTGCTTGTCTGCATCTAAAATAGCAACTAAAGTAATTTCTGGAATATCTAGGCCCTCTCTAAGCAAGTTGATACCCACTAAAACGTCAAATAATCCTAGTCTCATATCTCTAATAATTTCAGATCTCTCCAAAGTTTCTATATCCGAGTGAAGATATTTAACTTTAATTCCTACTTCCCGCATATAGTCTGTTAAATCTTCTGCCATACGTTTTGTAAGAGTGGTCACCATAACCTTGTTATTATTCTTAGTTTCTTTTCTAATTGCACCAATTAGGTCATCTATCTGACCCTCTACAGGCCTAACGTCAATTATAGGATCTAATAGCCCTGTAGGCCTAATAACTTGCTCTGTTCGCATTAATTCATTAGCACTTTCATATTTTGATGGAGTAGCAGATACAAACATCATCTGATTAATCTTTGATTCGAACTCTTCAAAATTTAATGGTCTATTATCAAGTGCAGACGGCAAACGAAAACCATGGTCTACTAAAGTAGTCTTTCTGGCCTTATCACCGGCATACATACCACGTATTTGGGGAATAGTCATATGAGACTCGTCAACTATAATCAAATAGTCATCTGGAAAATAGTCTATTAGTGTGTGGGGAGTGCTACCTGGTTCTAATCCCGACATATGTCTAGAATAGTTTTCTACACCTGAACATACCCCTGTTTCCCTAAGCATCTCTATGTCAAAATTCGTTCTTTCTGCAATTCTTTGAGCTTCTAGAAGCTTGTCCTCACTTTTAAAATAACGAATTCTATCTTCTAATTCTTCTTTTATTTTACCTATTTCCCTTTCTAAATTCTCCTTTGAAACAACATAATGGGATGCAGGAAATATGGCAATGTGGTCTAAATTATATAATATCTCCCCTGTCAAAACGTCTATTTCAGTAATTCTCTCTACTTCATCACCGAAAAACTCTATTCGGACAGCACGTTCATCAGATGATATGGGAAACAATTCCAATACATCCCCATTAACACGAAAGGTACCACGTGCAAAATCCATCTGATTTCTTGTATACTGTAGTTCTACTAGTTTTCTAATTACATCGTCTCTCTCTCTTATCATACCAGGACGAAGAGATATAACCATATCCAGATAATCGATAGGGTTACCTATTCCATATATGCATGAAACACTTGCAACAATTATTACATCTCTTCTTTCTGAAAGAGCTGCTGTGGCAGAGTGTCTTAGTTTATCAATCTCATCATTAATAGCTGAATCTTTCTCAATATAAGTATCACTTGAAGGCACATAAGCCTCAGGTTGATAGTAATCATAATAACTTACAAAATA
>CAZOSE010000191.1:0-4083 GCA_964582385.1 uncultured Lachnospiraceae bacterium | reverse complement strand
ATCATGGGAATTGGTCTTGTATCCGTACAATAAGTAAGCTTTATTCCCTTTCTTGGCGGCCCAAGTACTAAATCAGAGGTTAAAGTTCTATCCTCTAACTGTATTGTCTCACCCTTTTGTAGCCTATTCCAATATTTTTGAGGAATATTGTTTTCCTTGGCCTTATCAACAAAAAACCTGCCACTTCGTTCTATAATAATATTATAACCATAGCAAGTCACATTATGTTTTACTCTAAATGCCTGTATTTTAAAATTTTCTTGTACAATTTCTTCAGTTTGATTACTTAATTCTATAAACTTAAGCTCAAATGGTAATTCTGGTGCAATTACTCTCAAGGAGTTAACTACTCTTTCTAAACCCCTAGGTCCTATTAATGTAACAGGGTCTGTTCTATCCGAATTCCCCATTGATAACAATAGACCTGGCAATCCGCTAATATGGTCTGCATGATAATGGGTAAAACATATATAATCTATAGGGTTTACACTCCAACCCTTCTCTTTAATTGCAATTTGAGTACCTTCACCGCAGTCTATTAATATATTACTTCCGTTATATCTTGCCATTAAAGAAGCGAGCCACCTATTAGGCAATGGCATCATTCCGCTAGTTCCTAATAAACATACATCTAACACGACTTCTCCTCACTTATTCCGAAACCTTTAGTTTCTATTTATTCTTTGTAACATATTATCATAAGCATTTTTTAATATCAAGAACTTACCTTTTCTAATTGCCCTTTCATTATCTTCTATAGAAAGGGTTTTATAGTTAAATTAACCATATATTTAATTATTCCTTTTATTACTTATGCTTTATTATTTTTATTTTTAATTTACCTTTTATTTTCCTGGATACATAACTTCAATTTTATCAGAACTCTGAACTGGTATTTTAAAAGACTTAATCATTCTATCATAACAATCTTCGCATAATGTAAATTCATGAACTTCTAAGTCTTTATTTGAGAAGTACCCCCACTCCTTATATCCCTCAAATATATCTTCCATTAAAATCCCACGATGAATCTTTATATTTTTAGCACACATATTACAAGTAATAGTGTTGTTTTTATTTTTTTTAATCTGATTCATACTTATCCCTCCTAAAAAACCAAAACCGTAGTTTCAAGTATATTATAACAATACTTGTCCAACAAATATAGTGGGAAATACTGTTACAGCTATATATATTAGGTTTCATAAGTATGCATATACTACGTATTCTTCAGGCTCCAACACATACTTAACTAGTAGCAAGGGTAGCCCCTACAAAACAAATTAAAGCCACATAATTAAAGCGTCTTCTACAGGAAAAACATAAAAATTAGGACGTATACCAGCATTTCTAAATCCTAGTTTTTTATATAAATTTATTGCACCTTCATTACCAATCCTAACTTCTAGAGTAAATGTATCCAGTCCCTTTACCCTAGCTTCTTTAATTAACTCTGTTAGCATTTTATATGCAATGCCTTTTTGCTGATATTCTTTTGCAACCGCAACATTATTTATATGCCCTTCTCCTACAATTCCCCAAAGGCCACAATAAGCAACTACCTTACCATCTATTTCACTTACAAGGTAAATGTTATTAGCATCTTTTATCGCAGATATAAAATCTTTTGCTTTCCATGCTAGTGAAAATGTATTATTTTCAATTTCACAAACCTGATTAATATCTTTTATAGTCATAGGTCTTATTAACATATTTTATTCTCTACCTCATTATCGTTTCAACATTAATAAACTACCATTATAGACCCTTCTTCTCCATTAATTCTCTCTCTGCCTGTGACTTTCTAAGATAGGTTGGAGAAAAGTCATCTGGGTCTGTCATAATCCCTTGTTTAAATAATTCAATTCCTAAGGCCCCAATAGCTCCTGCACGTTGTTTCGATACATGGGGTGGTGCAAAGCTATAAGGAACTTGAATTAATTCCTTTAATTCTTCCTCAAAGACACTAACTCCATCACCTAAAAATATTACCTCTTCTTTTAGTTCATTAATTTCTTTAGCAATTAGATCAATTCCAACTACCTTTTGGGGTGATACCACTACAAACTCATCTTCTTCCCATTTATACAAACCTGTATAAACCTGATTCCTTCTTGCATCCATCAGGGGACATATTATTCCCTTTGCCTTATAAAGATTATATGCCAATCCGTCAACAGTCGGAACAGGTATGATTGGAGTGCCTAGTACTAAACCTAAGCCCTTGACTGTAGCAGACCCAATTCTAAGTCCTGTAAAGGAGCCCGGTCCTTTGGAAATTGCTATAGCATCAACATCTTTTAAGTCTATACTTGCCATTTTAGAAATCTCATCTAACATTGGTAACAATGTCTGTGAATGTGTTTTTTTATAATTCACAGTATACTCTGCCACTAATTCTTTGTCACTTACTAGAGCAACTGAAGCTACTAATCCAGAACTATCTACAGCTAATACTTTCATGCTTTACCTCCCATCTTTGTAATTGTTATTTTACGATAATCAAAACCCTTTTCTAAATCCTTCTCAATATTAATTATTGTACGTTTAGCCGGTAAAATTTCTTCAATTATGTTTGCCCATTCAATTAAACATACACCTTGATTATAAAAGTAATCTTCAAAACCTATTTCATACATCTCTTCTATATCTTCAATTCTATAAACATCAAAGTGGTAAAGGGGAATTCTTCCCTCATCATATACTTGTAAAATTGTAAATGTTGGGCTGTTAATATGCTCTATAATCCCTAAACCTTCAGCAAATCCTTTAGTAAAAACAGTTTTACCAGTACCTAGGTTTCCAAAAAGGCAAATAATCTGTCCTGATTCTGCACTTTGACCAAACTTCTTCCCTAATTCAAACGTATCTTCTGTTTTATAACTTTCAATAATCATATATATCACACAGTACCCTTCTATTTTCATTCCTAGCATCAGTTCAATCTGCTTTCATTATATCACAAACACCTTGGCCTACAATATTTTTTTATATAATATATGGTATGTGTTTATGCTTGCTTTCTACAGTTTGGCGTACAAAAGGTATCTTAGCAACAAATAATACAACAATCATATTAACATTGTTATATATCATAAGCTAGATACCTTTTATTAAAGATCATATAATTTCATCTTATAATTTGTAGTTTAATGTAAAATCCCTCTAATCTTTTTATATATAATAGCTGTTAGTAAGGATACAATAAATCCTTTAAATAAGTTAAAAGGAACAACAGCTAACATTACAAATGATGTTAAGCTTGTTATGCTGCCATTAATTGCAGTACCCATCTCTATTAAAGCTTCAAGAGGTAGTCCATATGCCTTAGAGTAGAATGGTAGCAGAAGATAAGCATTTAATAAGCCTCCCAATATAGCCATTGATATTGTTCCGATAACCATAGAAATAGCTGCACCTTGTTTTGATTTATGCCTTTTGTAATATATAGCACTTGGTAATACAAATGAACATCCAATCATAAAATTGGCAAATTCCCCCACTCCACCTGTAGTTGTTCCACTAATAGCTAACTTCAACAAGTTCTTAATTAATTCAATTAAAATCCCTGCTACTGGTCCTAATGCAAAACCTCCAATTAGAATAGGCAATTCGCTAAGATCAACTTGATAAAAAGCCGGTGCAAACCAAAGGGGTATCTCAAACAGCATCAAAATTGCTGCTATAGCCGAAAGCATACCAATCTGTGCAATCGTTTTTGCATTTAGTTTGAATTTCTCTTCACCTTTTACTTTAAATCTGCCCTCTTTCTTTCCTTGAAGTTTCCCTAGCTTTGTTACTTTTTCTTCTGCAGTATTTGCTGCATTACTTAATAGTTCCATTATAAATCTCCCTTTCTTTAAGGTAAATTCTGGGATTATGAAGTCATTTGTTTTGTTGTCGCATACAAAACAAATTATCCTTAACAAATAACCTCAAAAAAACCTCGATTATTAATCGAGGCTTTAAGTTCTTAATAATAATATATATACACAAATAAGACTTTATACATATATTAATATTCTTCTCACATCCAGACTTTACTGTCGGTCTTGGAATTACACCAAGTCAACTACATAGCAT
>CAZOSE010000190.1:2284-4151 GCA_964582385.1 uncultured Lachnospiraceae bacterium | reverse complement strand
TAAGAACAAACTTCTTATCAGGGTTATCTACAGCTAGTGATGAAATACCTGCAAATTGGAATCCAGGTGTAATAAGAACATCATAGTCTGCAACAATGTCAGCTACTGCTTGAACGGATGCTGCTGGATCACCAGAAGGCTCCCTAACTGCTTGAACTGTTGTGTCTGGGTTTTCTGCAATAAAAGCTAAAACACCATCATAGTTATCCTCATTAAACGAACCATCATCTACCCCAGATGGGCTAGTTATTATTGCTACTCTTAGGGCTGCCCCTTCACCTTCTGTATCATCAACTTTATCTGTTTCTTCTGTTTTATCGTTAGTATCTTCTGTTGCCTCTGTCTCTTCCTTCTTAGTTTCTTCTGGTTTGTCGCCTGAACAACCTACAAATAAAGCTGCAACCATAGCTACAACAAGAACTAAAATCAAACCTTTTTTCTTCATATTTCTCCTCCTTAAATTATATAATAATGTGAAACCATCATTACAAGAATAGAATAACATGTTATTTTAAATTGTACAATAGACCACTTATTACATTTTATAAACAATTCCTTAAATTTTACTTATATATAATATTCAAAGATAAAATTAGATTAGTCCTTAAATAACGCTGCAATACTCTCTGTGTAAGGTGGATAACAAATACCCTTTTCTGTTACAATTCCTGTTATTAGACTATTATCTGTTACATCAAATGCTGGATTGTAGCATTTTGTTTCTTTTAGTGCCATAGGTTGCTCATAGAACTTTTCTTTAATTTCATTTGGATCTCTTAGTTCTATTTCAATATCATCACCTGTTTTACAGTTCATATCTATTGTAGATGTTGGCCCAAGTACATAGAAAGGAATACCATAGTGTTTTGCTAAGATAGCAACCCCACTTGTCCCAATTTTATTAGCTGCATCACCATTAGCTGCAACCCTATCACATCCAACCATACATGCTTGTATCCATCCGTTTTTCATAACAATACTTGCCATGTTATCACAGATAAGGGTAACATCTATTCCACCCTTTTCTAGTTCATAAGATGTTAGTCTAGCCCCTTGAAGTAAAGGTCTTGTCTCATCAGCAAATACTTTAAAGTTAAGGCCTCTTTCTTTTCCTAAAAATAGAGGGCCTAAGGCTGTTCCATAACGAGATGTTGCAAGGGGACCTGCATTACAGTGAGTAAGGATTCCATCACCGTCTTTAATTAACTTAAGACCATGTTCAGAGATTGCAGTACACATTTCTATATCTTCTTGGTGAATACTCTTACTTTCATCTGCTAGTAAGCTAATTATTTCTTTTATTGGTTTATCTTTGTTATCTAATACTACCTTTTCCATACGGTTTAATGCCCAGCTTAAGTTAACTGCTGTTGGTCTTGATGAATCAATATAGTTTTTAGTTTTAACAAACTCACTATAGAAACTTTCAAAACTATCTTGTGGCATTTGTTGTGCTAAAACATAAATTCCATAACCTGCACATATTCCAATGGCAGGGGCTCCTCTTACCTTTAATTCCTTTATAGCATCATATAAAGATTCTGATGTATTAATAGATAAGTATTCTGTAATGTTTGGAAGCTTGGTTTGATCAATGATAATGACTTCCTTTTCGTCTTGGCTTAATTTAATATTATCAATATGGGTAACATCTTTAGTTTGGCTCATATTTTGTCCTCCTGTATTATTAATAAGTTAGTCTGATACTTTAAAGCCTGCCTTAAATGCTTTGGAAGCAAAGGCCTTTTCGAAATCTTTTAACTCATATAGGTCTATTTTGGGAAAGTCTATTAACTTTCTGCTAAGTAGCTGTAGGGCTGGTTCAAAAGGACCACACCTACTACCTACTAAGGTTATTTCATTTACT
>CAZOSE010000190.1:0-2274 GCA_964582385.1 uncultured Lachnospiraceae bacterium | reverse complement strand
TCGCTCATGTTTATATCTATACTACCTGCATAGGTACTTTTTATAACTATTGTACCTTTTTTACGCACTCTTTTTTGTGCATCTATTAAGCCTGTTGGTGAACCTGTAGCATCAATCACTACTTCAAAGGTTTCCTCTGTTTTGCTTATAGTCTTTGCAAATGGCTCAAAAGATTTTAGTTTGTCATCATGTCTACCAATAACTGTTAGGTCTGCTCCTGTTAGTGAAACCACTTGTCCAATCATATAACTTAGCCTACCATCGCCTAAGATAGCTACACTTGTAGATGGTCTAATATGAACCTGGTCTATTATTTCTAGGGCTGCTGCCAAGGGTTCTGTAAACACTGCAACTTCAGAGGGGACTTCTTCTGGTACTAGATGTAGTAGATCTGTTCGCATCTTCAAGTACTGGGCAAAAGAACCATCATGATTATTCATTCCAACTACTTTTCTCTTCTCGCAGTGGCTTGGCCGGGCTGTTTTACAGTAGATGCATTCACCACAGTTTTCATTGATTTCTCCAACTACACGCTTTGCAACAAGACTTTTATCACTAGACTTGATAACCTCACCTACGAATTCATGGCCTAATATCCCTTTAAAATCGGGACGATATCCCTTTAATACTTCTTTGTCTGTATTGCATATGGCGCTTATTAGAATTTTAATAAGAGATTCATTTGGCCCAAGCTCCGGTTTTTGATAGTCTTCCAAATACTTTAGTCCATTGTCATAATATAAGGCCTTCATCATTATCCCTCCCTATAGTTTTACTATAAACTCTACTATAGCACTTTACCAATATTAGTAACTACTCCAGTTACAAGCTGTTTAAATAAAGGCGCAACCCTATCTGCTGTCTCTTGAACTTCAGCATGAGTAAGTGGATTAGAGGTCATTCCTGATCCCATATTGGTAATACAAGATATTCCACAAATCTTCATTCCCATATGATTGGCTACCATTGCTTCACAGGCTGTACTCATTCCTGCTGCATCTGCCCCTAAGATTCTAGCCATCTTTACTTCTTGGGGAGTTTCAAAGTTAGGACCTGTATATTGAATATAGACACCTTCCCTGATAGCTATATCTAGCTCTTTAGATGTTTCTCTAATAATCTCTTGTAAGTCATTATCATAAACATTAGACATATCTGGAAACCTTACTCCAAGTTCTTCTATATTCTCACCAATTAAAGGAGATGGTACAAAGTTAGAGATATGATCTTTAATCATCATAAAGTCTCCAGTATTAAAATCATAATTTACTCCACCTGCTGCATTAGTTAAAAACAAAACCTTTGCTCCCATTAGTTTCATAAGTCTTACTGGTAATACAACATCTGTTATATCATATCCTTCATAATAATGTACGCGCCCTTGCATAATAACTACTGGCACTTCATTCACATATCCAAACACAAATCTTCCCTTATGGCCCTTTACAGTTGAAACAGGAAAGCCTTCAATATCGTTGTAACCAAGAGTTTCTTTAATATCAATGGTATCTGCATAATCACCTAGTCCAGAACCTAATATAAGTGCTACCTCTGGCTTAAAATTAATCTTCTCTTGGACACTTTTATAACAACCTAATAGTTTTTCATATACTTTATTCATTATATATACACTCCTTTTTTATAAAAATAGTAGTCCCTTTTAAACATATGTTAGCATGTTATATCAAACTTAACAATTGTAAATTTAATTTTTGATTAAAAAATTCTTTTCATTGAAAAATTGTTTTAATTTAAAAGCATATTCTCATTTGAAAGTTATTTCATTAAAAATCGGTAAATAGAAAAAGCATACCTATATAGAGCTTTTGGCTCTTTTATGAGTATGCCTAAAATACTTATGTATCTTTATCTATAAAAATTGATTTAATACCTTTGTTCATATAGTTATCAACTATATTATTCTTGTTTTGAATTTGTTTCATCTTATCAAATATATCTGCCTTTTCAGCTTCAAGTATTCCTAGGAGCTTACTTTGTTTTTCTATAATTGATTCCATCTTATTAATGTAATCACCATCTAATATTATATCTTTACTAGCAAATAACTCTTCTAGATTATCGATACCTGCTTGATTAGATTCTATAATATTGATTCCTGATTCTACAGTTTCACCATAATTTTCATAGTTTTTTAATATAGTATCTATTATTTCTTTTGCTTTCTTTACTACTATATCATTGCCCATGTGTCTCTCAATTCTTCTAATAATTTCTTGACTTCTTTGATTGCATCAATATCTTTATCAATATTTG
>CAZOSE010000189.1:3119-4175 GCA_964582385.1 uncultured Lachnospiraceae bacterium | reverse complement strand
GCTTTTGGGGCGGTATATTATCCCAAGCTTTAAAATAAGTATCTCCAACACATTCTTCACTGTCTTGGTGATTAGATAAGAGATTGTACGCAATACTATGAAGCAGTCGCCCGTATTTTGTTTCAGTTTCTTTAATTGCCCTTTCGTCTCGTGACCAATATAAATCCATGATAATATTATCATCCATAAGTTTTGATTCCCCCTTCACCTATATAGACGTAAAGTAAAAGAAAATATTTGTAAGAAAAGAAAGATACATTTATTATATAATAAATGTATTATATACAGTTGTATTATACAACTGTATTATATCATTCAAACCTAATTCTTTATTAGAAGTAACCTATTTATATAGCTTGCTATATAAAAAAACTAAGTTTATAATATAACAGAATTAAAACAAAAAACAACAAAAAGTGCAGATATAATAAGGAACTAATAGATATCATAATTTTGTAAATATTAAAATCCAAAAGTTAAGTTAATAATAATAAAGAGCTAATAAATAATTACTAAGTTTTTTACTTAGTGATTCCTATAGATGAAAGATTTAAAGAGGCTAGATATGAATAAAGAAAGTTTTACTGAATATAAATTAAGCAAAAAAATACTTAAAGCATTAAATGGTTTAAAGTATGATAAACCAACCAAGGTTCAGGATGAAGTTATATCCATAGCCTTAGATAAAAATGACCTGATTGTAAAATCACAAACAGGAAGTGGAAAGACTGCAGCATTTGCAATCCCAATATGTGAAATGGTTGAATGGATAGAGAACAAACCACAAGCTCTTGTTTTGACTCCGACCCGTGAGTTGGCGGTTCAAGTTAGTGATGAGTTTAGCAATATAGGTAAATTCAAACGTATAAAAGCAAGTGCAGTTTATGGTAGGCACCCATTTCATATAGAAAAAACAGAGCTTAAGCAAAAAACACATGTAGTTGTTGGTACCCCTGGCCGTGTTCTAGATCATATAGAAAAGGCTACTATGGCTCTAAGCGAGATTAAGTATTTGGTTATTGATGAAGCAGACAGAATGCTAGACATGGGTTTTCT
>CAZOSE010000189.1:0-3109 GCA_964582385.1 uncultured Lachnospiraceae bacterium | reverse complement strand
AGAATCAATTCTACTGAAAATTCCAAAAGACCGGGTTACTATGTTGTTTTCTGCTACTATGCCTGAAGAAATAAAGAATATTTCCTCAAAATATCTTATAAACCCAGTTAATATTGATGTTAGTGAGGAGGATATAACAGTAGATGAAATAGACCATGCCATTTACCAAGTTGATGATATGGATAAAGTTTCTCTATTAAGGGATATTTCTATAATGGAAAACCCAGATAGTTGTATAATCTTTTGCTCTACTCAAGAAGGAGTGGATATGGTACATGGTCAACTAGAAAATATGGGCTATCCTTGTAATAAAATCCATGGTGGCATGGAACAGGCAGATAGACTTCGTGTAATTAAAGGATTTAAAAGAGGAGAATTCAGGTATTTGATTGGTACTGATGTAATTGCAAGAGGGATAGATGTAGATGATGTCTCTCTAGTAATAAACTTTGATATACCTATAGACGAAAAAAACTATGTTCACCGTACAGGAAGAACTGGACGCCAAGGTAGAAAAGGCAAAGCTATTACATTTGTAGCACCATCACAAAACCGCTACCTACGAGACATTGAGGAATTAATTGGATTTGAAATAGAAAGAAGGGAAAAACCTTCTAAAGAAGAAGTATCAGCCCAAAAACTAAGTTTTGATGTAAAGATTAACAAAGCTCCTCAGATTAAGAAAATCAAAGGAGATAAGTTAAATAAAGATATAATGAAACTTCGTTTCAACGGTGGCAAGAAGAAGAAACTAAGGGCAACTAACTTTGTATGGGCTATTTCAAACATCGAAGGGGTCAATGCAGAGGATATTGGAATTATTGATATTTCTGATAGTCTTACACATGTGGAGATACTAAACGGTAAAGGTCAAATAGTTTTAAAAGCCTTGAAGAAGGCAAGGATTGGCAATAAAGAATTGAAGTGTAGACCAATAAAGTAAGTTAAATATAAGAAGGATAGACATTTTGGTAATATTTACTATAAACTACAGAATATTGTCAGATAATTTTAAGATAAAACTAGCCTATATATGTTGCCATAGCTTGAAATCTGTTATAAAATTTAGAAGGCATATATATAGTTTTTAAAAACACTACAAGGAAGGACAGAGACATGAAAAAGATTATAACTTATATTCCTAAATATTGGTATGCTTACCTTTTTGCTATCTTTTGTATGGTAACTAGTATTATACTTGATTTGTTGTCTCCTTTAATTACAAAGAGTATTATCGATGATGTAATTGTAAAAGGGGATATTAGTATATTTGGAAAGTTACTCCTTGGTATCATACTTATAGGATTAGGGCGAGCCATATTTGTCTACTTAAAAGAAGTAACCTTTGATATAGTGAGTTCAAAAATAGCGAGTGAAATGCGTAAAGACTTATTTGATCACATTTTATCTTTATCACTTAACTTTTTTGATAAGACAAATACAGGGGAGTTAATGTCTAGGGTTAAAGATGATATAGACCGCATATGGAATGCTCTAGGTTTTGTTGGTATGCTAATTATTGAGGTTGTAATACATACCTCCTTAATTCTTTTCTTTATGTTAAGACAAAGCCCCAAATTAACAATTCTGCCCCTTATTGCACTGCCTATTATAGCTGCGATGGCAATAATAATGGAAAGAAAGTTAGGTAGAATCTACGAAGAAATTAGTGAAGAAAATGCAACTCTTAATACAGTGGCACAGGAAAATATTTCAGGAGTGCGTACAGTAAAATCTTTTGCCAGGGAAAAGTTCGAAATCAAAAAGTTCTTATCCCATAACAAAAGATATTATGATTTGAATATGGAACAATCAAAGGTATTAGTGAAGTACTATCCTTATTTTCAGTTTGTATCAAGATTGCTTCCTATTTTAATTATTATCTTTGGAGGAACCTTAGTTATTAATGGAGAGATTTCATTAGGAACCCTTGGTGCATTTATGGAATACGCTACTAATATTGTATGGCCTATGGAAATGCTTGGCTGGCTAACTAACGAATTAGCTGCAGCTTTTGCGTCTAATAAAAAGATCAATAAAATATATGAGGAAACTCCTATTATTAAAGAGGCAGACCAGATAGTACATATAGATAATGTAAAAGGTGAAGTTGAATTTAAAAATGTATCATATAAAATTGATAACAAAGATGTTTTATCAGATATTTCATTTCATCTAAAGGCTGGTAAAACTCTTGGAATCATGGGTGCAACCGGTTCTGGTAAGACTTCAATAATTAACCTATTACAGCGTTTTTACAATACGTCTAATGGAGAGATAAGACTTGATGGTGTAGATACTAAGCAACTATCTATTAGGCAATTAAGAGAAAGCATATCAACTGTTATGCAAGATGTCTTTTTGTTTTCTGAAACAGTAGAAGAGAATATTATCTTTGGTAAAAAAGCATTAACTAGTAAAGATAATGTTATTGATGCTGTAAGAAGAGCCCAGGCAAAAGATTTTATTGAAGAGATGGATAAGCAGTACACTACTGTAGTAGGAGAGCGTGGAGTTGGATTATCTGGTGGTCAAAAACAAAGGATAAGTATTGCACGAGCCTTAGCTAAGGACACCCCAATTCTAGTACTTGATGACTCTACATCTGCCTTAGACATGGAAACTGAGTTTCTTATTCAAAAATCTTTATCAGAATTAAAAGAAACTACAAAGATAGTAATTGCTCATAGGATATCTGCAGTTAGAAATGCTGATGAAATAATATTTCTAGAAAATGGTTCTGTAGCAGAACGAGGTAGCCATGAAGAACTCCTTAATAAAAAAGGGCTTTATTATGAAACCTATGTAACCCAATACGGGAAATTCACAAAGACAAATGTCTAATATAAGGAGGAAATTATATGTCAATTAATGCTATACGTGATGATGAACACAGCATAAGTAAAAGCAAGCTTAAAACCCTCCTAAGGCTGTTTAAGTATTTAACCAAATATGGAAAAGAAGTTATAATCGTTCTTTTAATGATGCTAGTAACAGTAGCTATTGTGTTAGTTAATCCATTAATTATAGAACGTGCAATTGATTTTCATATTATTAATAAAGATTTTACTGGTTTAATTAAACTTGGAGTATTTGCTGTAATTTTAAA
>CAZOSE010000188.1:0-4177 GCA_964582385.1 uncultured Lachnospiraceae bacterium | reverse complement strand
GTGGATCAATCATTCCTAGTAAGCCTAGAAATGTTAAATTCGACTCAATATCTTTATTCTTTTGTGACAAGCTTTGCTTCATTAACTTGCTTGTTTCTTCAAAGGTGTATTCCTTGTAAGTAACTGCAATTACCCTAAGGGCACGTTCAGACATATCCTTATTTAAACCCTCAATATGCCTTTTTAAAGACTGGCTCATAAGCATTGGTCTACCATTTTGATAAATATGTTTACATTGACTAAGTACCACATCTAGGGCACCCTTTGTAACACTAATAAGTTTATCATTTTCATATTTATGTAGGGTTGTCATCTGTTTTCTACTGCTGTCGAAAGGTATTTCATATATACGGGGATATAATTTATCCATATCTTTTTTATACATACCAATATTAAATGCTGCCATAACAAGAGAATTTTCTGTCGGATCTCCAGTAATTATAGGATTGATTTTTAATTTATCTTTTTTTCTTTTATCTTTTTTCTTATTATCTAGTTCTAAATTTGAATCATTACACAATAAACCATAAGTTAATATTTTACGTGCAAACTTTGAATCTACCCTTTCCTTACCTTTATAAGAACAAATTTCTGTAACAGTCATTTTGTTTTGGGTTAGAGTTCCAGTTTTATCTGAGCATATAACTGTAGCACTTCCTAGCGTTTCCACAGCAGGAAGTTTTCTTATTACTGCATTTTTTCTTGCCATCTTTTGAACACCTATAGAGAGCATAATTGTAACAATTGCAGGAAGACCTTCTGGTATTGCAGCAACAGCTAAACTCACAGAGGTCATAAACATATCAATAATGGGCCTTTTTTGTAAGGTTCCAATAATAAATATAATGACACAAATTAGAAGGGCTGCTATACTTAGTGTTTTTCCGGTTTTATCAAGTCGTTTCTGTAGAGGTGTTAGAGGGGCTTCATCAGAGATTATTAGCTTTGCGATGCTCCCAACTTCAGTGTGCATACCTGTGTTTGTTACTACTGCAGTACCTCTTCCATATGTAACCATACCAGTGGCCATAACCATATTAATCCTATCACCTAAGAGGGTTTCTTCTGCTAATATTTTATCTGCGTATTTCTCTACAGGATGAGATTCGCCAGTGAGAGAGGATTCATCTACCTTTAGATTTATGCTAGATAAAAGACGCCCATCTGCTGGTACATAGTTTCCTGATTCTAAATAAACAATATCACCAGGTACTAATTCCTTGGCATCAATCTCGATTTTTCTACCCTCCCTAAGAACGATTGCATGGGGGGCACTTAAATCTTTTAATGCTTCTAGTGATTTCTCGGCTTTTGCTTCCTGAAACACCCCTAGAACTGCGTTTAATACAACAATCATAATAATAATAGAGGGCTCAACTAAGTCTAACTCATGGTGTAAATAGGAGACTAGTAGTTGTACTATGGCGGCTATAATTAGGGTTATAATCATAAAATCCTTGAATTGTTCAAAAAACCTAGCTATAAGGCTTTTTCTTTTCTTTGATGTAAGAATATTGTATCCATAGCTTTTGAGCCTTTTATTTGCTTCTTTGTTTGACAAACCTGTATCTACAATAGAATATAATTTCTTTATTGTCTTATCTTTTGAAATAGAATGCCATATCATATATAAATAATCACTCCAATTCTTGCAATGTCTTAATAATTATATGAATAAGACAGGCAAACAATTCATTTTCTTCTTATTTTTACTAGTAAAAACAAGACAAGTAAGATGAGTAAAGGAATAATAATGGCTTTATACTTACTGTATAATTCACTGACAATATGCCATTTTTCTCTTAGGTAATAGCCAAGTCCAATAAGTAAGGTATTCCAGAGAGTTATTCCTATAGCAGAAGAGAGGAAGTACAGGGGGTAGGGCATGTTATAGGCCCCTGCTATAAATCCAATATATGTACGAATAAGGGGAATAAGCCTTCCAAAACATGTGGCATATTTGCCGTAATTATGAAAGCGATTTATCGAGGAATCCAAACCCTTTTGCGATTTAGGGTATTTGCTAGTTATTTTTCCTAGTAATGCTTTTCCACCAAATCTACCAAGCCAGTAGCAAAAGCTAGTTCCTATCAACCCACCGATAACACTAACTATAAGAACAGAAAAAAAACTAATATGAGAAATTGATGCAACAGCTCCAGAAAAAGGTAGGACTATTTCACTTGAAATAGGAAAGCAAGCGTATTCAATTGTAATAACTAGAAAAATAGCGATTAATCCATATTTAAATATAAAATTAGTAAAAAGTTCCAATTCTTCACCTTAACTAATGTTCTTATTATAAATATATTAACTTTATATTAATTAATGATATATGCTTAACAAAAAAGACTATGAATGATATAATAAATAGATAGTATTATAGTTGTACATACTTAATATCTAAGTTCATTAAGATAAGTAAATATATTTTTTATAATAATATAGCCACAAAATTTAACATGGAAAGGAATAAGGAATAAATTATGAAGATCAATTTAAAAAAAATAGTCAAATTAATAAACAGTAATAAATTCATATTTTATCCAATAGTAGCTTTTGCTATGGTTCTAATTGTAGGGGGAGTTGTTTTTGCTGGAAGTTATTTAACTAAGTCTAAACCATCAAGTGTTGGTAATGAGACTATTCCTAGTACAGAAGAATCTAGCGAACATGCATCTTTAGAGACACAAGAATTGGAAGAAGTTGATGAAACTATAGAAGTAGTTGAAGAATTAGAGACTGTTCCAGATTTTGAAGGGGATGAAGTCTATGAAGAAGCTGAGGAATCAGAAGAATCTAGCGAAGATGGAGAAACCGAAGAAAGTGAAACAAGCAAACCTAAGAAGAACCCTTACTATATAAAAGTTAATAAACGTATGAACACAGTTACAATTTATGGTCTAGATGAGAATAATAATTATACAGTCCCAGTAAAAGCAATGATAGCCACGACTGGTAACGCAACTCCAATAGGTACATATAATACCAAAATCAAATACACATGGAAACTACTTAACGGTGGAGTTTGGGGACAGTATTCAACAAGAATTCATGGTGGTATATTATTTCATTCTGTTCCTATGGCATCTAAGAGCAAAGATGCTGTAAGACATAGATACTATAATCAGCTTGGAATAACTGCTTCAGCCGGATGTGTTAGGCTTACAGTAATAGATGCAAAGTGGATATTTGATAACTGTCCTGTAGGAACGACTGTAGAGATATACAATGGAAGCAGCCCTGGACCTTTAGGTAAGCCATCAGCTGTTAAGCTGCCACTTAGCAATGGAAGAAACACTTTAGGTTGGGATCCAACAGATCCAGACCCTAAAAATCCATGGAAAACTAAAGAACCTTCTATCAAAGTTACAGCTAATGCAAGTATTGAAAGAGGATCTGATTTTGACATAAAGAATGGTGTAGAAGCCCTTGATACAACAGGCAATAAAATTAATGATATATTACAGGTTGGCGGAAGTGTAGATGTTAATACAGTTGGTACATATGAAGTAACATATTCCATTAAGGATGCGATTGGTAAAACAGCAAGCGAGACCGTGACTTATAATGTAGTAGACACTACTAAGCCAGTAATAAATGTTATAAATAATGATAGAGTTATTCCTAAAGGAAAAAATATTGACGAATTTATTTTAGAGAGAATAATGGTTATTGATAATGGTCAACAAATGGACCGTAGAGAAACAAAGATTACAAAACAAGAAAAAACATGGGGCTACGAAATAGCTTACGAGTTTACTGATGAAGCAGGATTAGTTGGGATACTTAAAGATCAGATACTATTCGAAAAAGGCTTAGATGTAAAAGCTAAAAAAACTATTGAAAATGTTAAAGGTGAACCGAATAAAATATCTAGTGATACTTTAAAAAATTCAGTTTCAGCAACTTTAATTAATAATAGCACTAATAATACAGAAAGTTTAAGTGCCGATAGTAGTGGTTACAGTGCAAAAATTATCAGCAGTAATAATAAAACTATTAAAGTGGAGTTTACTTATACATACTCTACACCACATGGGAATAAAACAGTTATTGATGTGGCTGACATAAGTTATACATTATTTGTTGAAGAGACGGAAGCACCAACACCAAGCCCAACACCAAGTCCAACACCAAGTCCGAGCCCAACACCAAGCCCAGACCCAGACCCAAG
>CAZOSE010000187.1:1774-4330 GCA_964582385.1 uncultured Lachnospiraceae bacterium | reverse complement strand
TAGTAGCTCAACTTGGGCCTTTGCAATTTGTTTAAACTGGGCCTTATATACTTCATATTGCTGTAGTAGCTGGGTGGATTGCTTATGTAGATTTTCCATATCACTTTTAGCATCTTTTACGATTGATTTAGCTTTTAGTCTAGCTTCACCTATAATTAAATCACTTTCCCTATTGGCTGTCTTTACTGTTTCTTCTGCAGTCTTTTCTGCTAGAATTAGTGCCTTTTGTAAAGTCTTTTCAATAGACTTATAGTAACTAAGTTGTTCTTCTAATGAAGATATATTTTCATTTAAATCAGCATTATTCCTGTATATTTCCTCGTAATCGTTTAACAAATCCCTTAAAAATCCATCAACGTCTTTTTTATCATATCCTATTCCTGATTTAAAAACCTTGCCTTGTATTTCAATTGGTGTAATCATATCTTCCTCCTAACTGTATTTTAATAACAAAATCCGAATTCTGCCCTTTCTAGTTAGCCCTTTTTTACCTTTATAAAGATATTTACCATGGCCTCTGATAGAGATAATATCATCGTCTTTAACAACAAAGCTATTAGATAGAATTTCTTTGCCATTTATAAATATTCTTCCACTAGAAATTAAGCTGGTGATTTTACTTCTTGAGCTTTTTAGAGCTATAGCAATTATTGCATCTAACCTGTTAGAGCTTATAGTTCCTTGTATTTCTTCAAAGTTTGGTTTAAAAACAGTCCCGTCTATTTTGGCCAGGCTACATAGAACATTGGTGTTTTTAACCAAAAATAAATTATTTATAATAAACTCACTTATATTGCTAAGGCAAAAACAGTAAGCCTCTTTATCTTTTACTAAAATGTCTCCAATTGTACTTCTATCTAATCCAAGTCCTAGAATGGAACCTAGGAAATCTCTATGGGTCAGTTCATCACTATACCTTTTACTAGCTGGTTCAATATGGACACATGAAATATAGTTTTTATATTCTATTAAAGAATCATCACCTTTTAAAAAAAGGACTTGCCTTTCTGCACCTTCATATCCACCATAAGTCTCATAAGGTATATTATGCAAATCCTTCTTTATAGAATGAAATATACTGATTTCATTAAGATTAAGGAAATCAGTATATGTTAGTATTTGTTTATAATATGCTGCTGTTCCTAATTCGTTGATTCTTTTAATAAGTAGTTGTTCTTCCTTGTCTTGTTGCATTGATTTAAAGCCTTTCTATATTAATAGTCTATAGCAAGAGATAGAAAAATTGTTGAATGAAACTCACTATAATATAACTAATTAGTGGCGAAAAGTCCGCTATATTTGACTTGAATATTGAATAAGACAAAAGATAGCGTGTTGGTTCAATTATTGGACTTACAATATCCGTAATCATTTTGCGAAGCCAATTATTGCTCGGAAAAAATGACATAATTATATAAAACAATAATAGAACCTCTATTACTCCAAAGAAATTATAAAACACATTGTAAATGAGCTTCATTAATCTTAAAACTCCTTATTTAAAGTAGGAACCTCAAATCCACTGCTTTCAAGCAGTTCAAGATAATCACCAGAAATATCTACATTTTCAGGTGTTACAATAAATATGTAGTTTGAAATTTGATGCAACTTACCATTAATTGCGTATACACAGCCAGATACAAAGTCCATAATACGCTGTGCTAAATCAAGATCAAATCCTTCTAGATTAATAACTGTAACCTTTCCTGACATTAATAAATCGCATATATCTTGGGAGTCTTCAAATATAGTTGGTTTCATAATTGAAACTTCAAAACCTTTTGGAATAGATCTTATCGGAACTATTTTACTTGAATCATTTCTAGGATTTTTACTTCTCCTAGTCAATGAGGATGTGTTATTAGATAAGTCTTCCACTCTATCATCCCTTTCTTCTTGTCTTGCTGCTGCCTTTTTTTCTGCTCTTGCAGCTCTTCTTAGTGCCTTTTCTTGTTCCTTGCTATCATAATCATCAAAGTCATCATAGTAATCATCTTCTTCATCATTTAATCTAAAAAAATCCAAAAATCCTTTTACAACATTAGCCATAACATTTTCTCCTATAATATATATTCTTTATAATTAGAGCATTAATAGAATGTCCTGTAAGTAACAAACAATCCGTCTTATCAAGTAATGTGCCTTATCCTAGAGACTACTGTGAGTAATCTCTTTCTCCAAAAACACCTGTACCTATTCTAACCATATTAGCACCTTCTTCTATGGCAACTGAATAATCTCCAGTCATTCCCATTGAAAGTGTCTCCATACTTACATTATCAATGTTTTTAGCGTCTATGTCAACAGATAATTGTTTCAATTTACCAAAATAAACTCTATTCTCTTCAGGATCTATCACATATGGTGCAATTGTCATAAGCCCTTTAATGTTAATATGTTTTAGTTTTGCAATTTCGGTTATGGCAGAATATACTTCTTCTTCATTAAAACCAAACTTATCAGGATCATTTGCAACGTTAACTTCTATCAATATATCTACCTTAACATCACGCTTTTTTGCTTCTTTTTCTATCTGTTTGGCAAGTCTGATAGAAT
>CAZOSE010000187.1:0-1764 GCA_964582385.1 uncultured Lachnospiraceae bacterium | reverse complement strand
CCTTATCAACTATATATTTTACTTTGTTACGCTGGAGGTGACCTATCATATGCCATTTTAAGTCTTTGTGCTTGTCCTTATCTAGCTCCTCTATCTTTCCTGTTAGCTCTTGTACTTTGTTCTCGCCAAAGTTGACAATACCTGCCTCTAATGCCTCTTCTATTAGGTCTGTAGGTTTTGTTTTGCTAACTGCAATTAGTGTGATTTCATCTCTATTTCTACCTGTCTTTTTACAGGCATTTAATATGTTTTCTTCAATATCTTTTATATTCTCATAAATCATTAAAAATTATCTCTCCTTAAACCATTATCTAATGTCATTTTTAGTATATTATTTGCTGCTCCATGGCGGTGTCCCCTACTAAGGCTATTTGGTCATATACAGATAAGCCATAAGAGGTTCCTTCTTTAACCACAGTATATTCTTCACCTTCTTCAACTATCTCGATACGCCTAAATACTGCATATCCTTTATTAACGTTATATACGCCTTTTAAGGTGCCCTTTTCGTTTAACTTGAGTCTATCTCCTGATTCAGATTGAATCCAGCTATTTGGCTCAAATAACATAGAGTTTACATAGCAATAATTATCATCTTCATAAAAAATCTCTGTGGGTACGAAGGTTACAACTAATTCATTCTCTTCATCATAGCTTTCTAATACTAAGCCTTGTTCATTTGAGTCTCCACCCATTGTAAAATACTCATGGGGTATCAAATAGAACTCTTTATCTACAATCGCCGTTCTTGGAATCTTAAGGCCAGACATACTGTCAATGTTTAAGTCTATTTCAACAAATCTCTGATTAATAAACTTCTCCATGTAGTAATCCAAAGTAATCTTGCCAAAATACTCATCTCCTTTTTGGTAATAAGACAAGCTACCTGGACTTTCAACTCTTTCATCTATGAATTTGATTGTTACTTGTTGCACTTCCTTGTCTGACTGTTCTGACATATAATCATAGTTATCTTTACTTAAAGGTATAATAATTTCCCAGCTATTATCCGTTATTAACTTATATGCAGGACTAGCTTCTTGATATATCTCCTCTTTACGAGTTAGTGTTTTATTGTAGCTGTCAGGCTTAAAATGCTCATATGTAATATCATTATCTGTTAAACCTTCATAATTATCTACATAGTAAGTAATAACTCCACTTTTGTTGGAATTAACAACTTCAGCATAAGCACGGTCACCACTACCTGTATAATCACCTAGTGAATCTTGCTTCTGTTCATTCTTAATTTCTAGTGATACATTATTTAAATCATATTTAAAATCATATACAGAAAAAAAGTCAGAATCACTATAAGTGTTATGAAAGTCTTTAATCTCTTTTTTTATTTTCCCAATTTCTTCGTTTTTAAGCGAAGCATTATTAATATCACTACTCACTAAGCTAGTAGAACTTTCGTTTTCATCTATGGAATAAACAACGGAGTTTTTAGATATTCTGTCACCATCTTTATTATAATAATAAACATAACCTGCTCTGGTAGTCTCATATACCTCTTCTTTTCGTAAAATAAGACCATTATAAACTGTCTCCTTGGCAATCGAACCCTTCCTAACCTCATAAATTGTTAGATGATCCTTAGTAAGATATAGATAGAAACTAATAGCAATATATATAAAAATAAATAAAAAAACAATATGTCCAACATTTATTGTTCTTCTCTTCCTAAACTTAGCAACTCTGCGTGTTTTATCCAAGAGTATATCTCCTTCCAATGGGTATATTATTAGCTAATTGCGAAAT
>CAZOSE010000186.1:0-4343 GCA_964582385.1 uncultured Lachnospiraceae bacterium | reverse complement strand
AAGAAAGAAAGAAATATGGACTAAAGAAAGCACGTCGTGCTCCACAGTTCTCAAAGAGATAATTTTTATAAAAATAATAATCCCTCAGATAATTATGTCTGGGGGATTTTGTTATTTAAGCTGATTTTAAATTTTGGAAGAGGCTTTTAAAGTGTGTATATAGCTCTTTTATTCGTGCAAATAATCTAAATTATAACATATAGTTGCAATAGAAATAAATATAGGATATTATAAAATTATTAACATAAGAAGGAGGCGTTACATGTATAATTTATTAATTGGTGGTGCAGCAGGTCAAGGTATTGATACTACCGTTGCAATGCTAGAAAAATTTCTTAAGAAGTCTGGATACTTTGTTTACACAATTAGAGATTTTATGTCACGTGTTCGTGGTGGCCACAACTTCTCAATTGTACGTTTTAGTAATGAAGAAATAAGCTCACATAGCAATGTCCTCGATGGTATAATTGCACTCAATGAAGAAACTATTTTACTACATAAGGATGAATTGAAAGACAAGGGTTTTATACTTTGTGACACAAGTATTAAGACGGATGATAGCCGAGCAATAAGTTTGAATATGAATGAAATGGCTAAAGAGATTGGTAATCCTCGTGTTTCAGGAAGCATATCAATAGGTGTGATTCTCAGACTTTTTAGTGAAAATTTGGATAATGCCAAAGAAGTTATGGAAAGTTCATTAAGTGAAAAATATGTTAAGATTAATTTAGAAGCAATTGAAAAAGGTTATAATAGTGTGGATTCTAAATATCCAAAACTTGAAGGTAACTTTAGTAATTATATGACAATCCAAGGAAACCATGCACTAGCATTAGGTGCAGTAGCAGGAGGCCTTAGATTTTACTCAGCTTATCCTATGTCACCTTCTACTTCTATTATGGAGTATTTGGCATCGATAAATAATGAAGCAGGTATTGTAGTAGAACAAGCAGAAGATGAGATTGCAGCAGCAAATATGGCTATAGGAGCCTCATTTGCAGGGGCAAGAGCAATGACAGGAACTTCTGGAGGAGGATTTGCTCTAAAGGTTGAATCCATTGGTCTAGCAGGAATTGCAGAGATCCCTGTTGTTTATGTAAATGTTCAAAGACCAGGACCGGCTACAGGTTTACCTACTAGAACGGAGCAAAGTGATTTAAGATTTGTAATATCAGCATCACAAGGTGAGTTTCCGAGAATGGTAATAGCAGTAAAAAATCAAGAGGATGCATTTTACCAAGCTGCCCGTGCACTAAATATGGCTGAAAAGTACCAAATCCCTGTAATAATGCTAAGTGACCAATATATAGGTGATAGTTCATCAACAGTAAAACCTTTTGATTTAGGCAAGATTCATATAGAAGAACCTGCTAAAGAAGAGGATATTGAGGGTGAATATCTAAGATATCGTTATACAGAGGATGGGATTTCTCCAAGACTTATTCCAGGAAAGACAAAGCATCTTGTAGCAGCAGATAGTGATGAACATACTGAAAGAGGATGGATTACAGAATCTGCAGAAACCCGCATAAAGATGGTAGATAAAAGAATGAAGAAACTTGAAAAGCTTCAGGAAGAACTACAAGAACCTGACTTTTTAGGTGATGAAAGCTGTGAGACCTTACTTGTTGGTTGGGGTTCCATGTATGGACCACTTAAGGAAGCTATAAAAGGATTAAATGAATCAGGAGAAGGTAAATACGGTGCTTTAGTTTTTGGTGATATTTATCCTTTACCAACAAAAAGATTAGAAGAGAAATCTAAAAATGTCAGTAGAATAATAAACGTTGAACAAAATGCTACAGGACAACTAGCTGGGCTTATTAGAGAAGTAACAGGAATAAGTTGTACTGACAGTATTTTAAAGTATGATGGACGTCAAATAACAGGCGAAGAAATAATGGATGAAGTTTTGAAGGGAGGCAGAGATTAATGGCTACATTTAAAACATATGAAACTGCGTGGTGCCCTGGTTGTGGTAACTTTGCAATATTAGATTCTTTGAAAACTGCATTAGAAGAACTTAACAAAGAGCCAAATGAAGTATTAATGGCAGCAGGTATTGGACAAGCTGCAAAGACTCCTCAATATATCAGTGCAAATAGTTTTTGTGGTTTACATGGAAGATCTCTTCCTGCCGCAGTTGCTGCCAAAATGGCTAATAAGGATTTAACTGTTATTATTGATACTGGTGACGGAGACTCTTATGGCGAAGGTGGAAACCATTTTATACATAACGTACGTAGAAATGTTGATATTACCCACTTTGTACATGACAATCAGATATATGGATTAACAAAAGGTCAGGCATCTCCAACAACAGCTACCGGGCAGATTACTCCAGTTCAAACAGCAGGTAATGCTAATGAACCGCTAAACCCTTTAATGCTAGCATTAGTTTCAGGGGCAGGTTTTGTAGCAAGAGCTTATAGTGGAGACAAAGATCATCTTGTTTCAGTTATGAAAGAAGCAATTATGTATCCGGGTTATGCACTAGTTGATATTTTCCAGCCTTGTGTAACTTTTAATAAAGTTAACACATATTCTTACTACAGAGATAGAGTATATCATTTGGATGAAAGTCATGATCCTTCTGATAAACAGATGGCATTTGCAAAAGCAATGGAATCAGGTGACTCTCTTCCTATAGGAGTAATATATAAGGAGAATAAGGCTACATTCCATGACAAGAATCCAGTTTTATCAAAGGGCAAAGCCTTGGTTGATGTAAAGACAGACCCTGAAATAGTTAATAAGTTTATTAAGTCCTTTATTTAACACAGGTTATATATAAACAATTAAAGCTAGTAAGAATCAACTGCAAGATTGTAAGAACTAATATAATTAAATAATATTAGACAATAGACCGCTGTAAAAGCCTTTTCTTGTTATTAAGGGATTAGATAAATCTTGTAAGTTTTGTAAACAAGATTAGAAAATTCTATAAAAGACAATTAAGGACCCTTGCAGTGGTCTTGTATTTTTAAGCTTCCGACCTTTTAAATGAATTACTGGTATGGTATAATAAGCTTTGTGATTTAAATAAGGAAAAATGATTAATAATATAGAAGAAAGAAGCAAATCATAGAAGATATATGTTAACAAAGTAAAAATTTATAAAGGTTGGTAATAAAATGAGTGTTTATTCCAAAAGATCTAATTTTATGAATTATGTCTATCTAATGGTAGGTACTATATTTATTGCAATAGGTGTTAACCTAGTATATGAACCAATGGGTATGGTAACAGGTGGCGTTACAGGTATTGGTATAGTAATTAAGCATTTTACAGGCAACCTAATAGATGGTGGTATACCTGTATGGTTAACGAACGTTATACTAAACATCCCCTTATTTATTGCAGGTTTTTTGATTAAAGGTGTCAAGTTTATAAAACAATCCCTTTTAGGATCAGTTAGCCTAACTATTGCCTTATATGTCATTCCAATTATAAATGTGGTAGATAATGAACTTTTTCTAGCATCAGTGTTTGGAGGGGTTATATCAGGTATAGGTATGGGCATGGTAATATCAACCTCAGGCTCAACAGGAGGAACAGACTTACTTGGTTTAATTATTCATCATTTTCTACCCCACCATAATATTCCTATAATTATTGGGGTTATTGATGGGATAATTGTACTATCAGGTGCTATTGTATTTGGTGCTAAAACAACATTGTATGCTGTTGTAGCCTTATATATTACTGCTAAGTTTTCGGATAATATTTTAGAAGGCCTTAAGTTCGCTAAAGTTGCCTATATCATATCTGATAGTTACGAAGAAATCGGAAGCATTATTATGGAAAAGCTAGACCGAGGTGTAACAGGCATACATGCAGAGGGAATGTATACAAAAAGTGACAAAAAAATGCTCTATTGTGTAGTATCTAAGAAGGAAATATCACAACTTATACAGCTAGTTTCACAAATTGACCCTAAGGCATTTGTTATAGTTAGTGATGCAAGGGAGGTCATGGGTGAGGGTTTTATTGAATATCGACAGGAAAATTAGATTTAAGTTTGAATAACATATGAAAAAATACTTATTTTAAAGACAAATATACAAAGTCCACAAAAGGCTTTTTTACTATTTGTTTAAATGAGATATGGAAGTTAACTTACAAATAGTGTATATTAAGACTAAGCAAAAGAATCAAATTTTAATATATGTAGAAATATTAAATAGGAACCTTAAAAATAGGGAGGAATTATAATGGCAAGTGTATCATTAAAGAATGTTAAGAAAATCTATGACAACGGTTTTGTGGCTGTAAAAGATTTTAATCTTGAAGTAGCAGATAAAGAATTTATTATTTAACTGCTACAAAACCGTTGTCATAGA
>CAZOSE010000185.1:0-4400 GCA_964582385.1 uncultured Lachnospiraceae bacterium | reverse complement strand
ATCCTAAAATACTCTGAGCCTTTGCGGCACTTCCAACAAGTTTAGCCGGATCTCCAGCCCTTCTATCCGCAAGTACAACGTTAAATTCTTTTCCTGTAACCCTTTTGACAGCTTCTACTACTTCCAGAACTGAAGTACCCAACTCATTTCCAAGATTAAAGAAATCGCTTTCTCCACCCTTCTCTAAGTGATGTAATGCTAAAAGATGAGCACTTGCCAAATCAGTCACATGTATATAGTCTCGAACACAACTTCCATCGGGTGTATCGTAATCAGTTCCAAAGACCTTAATATCCGCTCGTTTACCACTTGCAGCATCAAGAACTAATGGAATAATATGCGTTTCTGGATTATGACTTTCCCCAATCTCACACTCTGGATCTGCTCCTGCAGCATTAAAATATCTCAAAACAACAAATTGCAATCCATATGCCTTGTGATAATCTTTAAATATCCTCTCGACCATCAACTTCGTTGCACCATATGGATTAATCGGGTTCTGCTTCATATCCTCAATAATTGGTACTCTTTCCGGTTCTCCGTAAGTAGCACAGGTAGATGAAAAAATGATCTTATCACATCCATATTTCTTCATAACTTTGAGGAGGTTTAATGTGTTTGCAACATTATTATAATAATGTGGAGTTTTAAAAAATTCAATAATCGGCATTTAATTTTGTATAAAGGTATTTTACTCTGGCTATACTATGTTTGGAGGTGTAGATATAAAATGAATCAATTCCAAAAAGTTGTAAAATATGTTGCTATGGCCTTTGCTGTTTTCCTTACTGTTTTTATTATAGGTTCAATTGCTTCAGCAGCAGGTATAATGGTTAAAATATTTGGTTTTGGTGAAAATATAATAAGTAAAAAAAATGATAAAGGTGGGGCGATAGTGCAAGAAGATGGGATAATAGAATCGTTTGATAATATAGATAAAATTCATATAATACATGGTGTAGGAACTTTAATAGTTAAATCTTCTGATACAGATAAAATAACAGTTTCTGTTTCTAATGATGATGAAAATGAATACAAGATCAAAGCCTCAGGAAGTACTCTAAATATAGAAAAACAAGGAGGGAGATTTAATTTCTTCAACTTTAACTGGAATAATGAGCTACGTCAAAAAGTTGTTGTAACCCTACCAAAGGACATGAAATTAGAAGATTTGCACATAGCTGCAGGGGCTGGTGATTTACTAATAGAAGATTTTACTGTAAATGAATTTACCCTTGATGCAGGAGCGGGCTCAGTAAAGATTAATAATGTGGAGGCTCATGAAGTTGATATTAATGGTGGTGCAGGTGAAATAATTCTTTCCGATGTTGTTTTTTCTGATTCAGATATTAGTTGCGGTGTAGGGCTTGTTAAGTTTGATGGAAAACTCCTAAATGATAATGATATTAGTGCTGGTGTAGGCGAGCTAAATCTTAAAATACGTGGAAAACAGGAAGATTATGATATAAAAATAGAAAAAGGTCTAGGTGAAATAAGAATAGACGGCCAGAAATATAAAGAGGTGGACATTAGGCACAACAACTCAAAACACTCTTTGGATATTGAAGGCGGAGTAGGTAGTATTAACGTGAAATTTGTGGATTAGAAGTGGTTTGGAATTTGGTATATAATTTTTAGTTTATAAAGCTCTTGCTTGGAATTTAAAGCTTAGTAAGAATCTTAAGAGTAAGTATATAGATTCTTTGCTAAACCCCAAATAACAGGTGAGAGTTTTAGTTTTTCTATTGATAAATAATATAATTATTACACTTGACCTATAATATCTAATAGCTTTTTTATGTGACATCATTGCATAAATATGTTATAATTGCTGAAAATGGTTATTATAACAAATATGATAAAAGATTAGGAATATATTAGTGTATAGACCATGGACGTAAAATTTGAAATTAGTACAAGGAGGATAGGCCATGACTGAAGATTTAAGAAACAGTATCAATTTAGACAATTTAGCTGCTTATGAGTTGATACAAAAAGAGGACTTACAAGACATTCGAAGCCTTGGGTTACTGTTTAAGCATAAAAAGACCGGAGCAAGGGTAGCTGTTGTTACTAATGAAGATGATAATAAAGTATTCTCTATAGGATTTAGAACACCACCAGAAAACAGTAAGGGAACGCCACATATAATAGAACATTCAGTATTATGTGGATCAAAGGAGTTCCCGTCTAAAGATCCTTTTGTTGAGTTGGCAAAAGGCTCACTTAACACTTTTTTAAATGCTATAACTTATCCCGATAAAACAATATATCCAATAGCTAGCTGCAACGATAAAGACTTTCAAAATCTAATGCATGTTTATTTGGATGCAGTATTCTATCCTAATATCTATAAAGAAGAAAAAATATTCCAACAAGAAGGTTGGCATTATGAATTAGAAAGTAAAGATAGTCCCCTAGAATATAATGGGGTTGTTTATAATGAAATGAAGGGGGCATTTTCCTCACCTGAAAGTCAGCTTTCAAGATCAATATTAAACTCCCTATTTCCAGATAATGCATACGGGGTAGAATCAGGGGGAGACCCAGATTATATATCCGATCTAAGCTTTGAAGAATTTCTTGATTTTCACCGCAAATACTATAATCCAACTAATTCTTATATCTACTTATATGGAGATATGGATATTGAAGAAAAGCTAAACTGGATTGATGAGAATTATTTGAAAGACTTTGATTATGCACCTGTTGATTCTGAAATCAAATTACAAGAAGCCTTTACTAATCCAAGGGAAATTATTGAAGAATATTCCTTAAGCGAAGGGGAAGATACTAAGGACAGTACCTATCTTAGTTATAATATGGTACTTAATCTAAGCTTGGACACCGAAACCGCAACAGCTATGCAGATTTTAGAGTATGTATTGCTATCTGCACCAGGTGCACCACTTAAACAGGCCTTAATAGATGCCGGAATAGGCAAGGATATTTTAAGTAGTTATGATTCAGACACTTATCAGACTACTCTTTCAATTATTGCAAAAAACAGTGAAGAATCTAAAAAAGAGGAATTCATTCAAATTATCAATGATACCTTGAATAAAGTAGTTGAAGAAGGAATTGATGATAAATCCTTAGCGGCGGCTATCAATATTATTGAATTTAGATATAGAGAGGCTGACTATGGCTCATACCCTAAAGGATTAATATATGGCCTTCAGATGTTTGGAACGTGGTTGTATGATGATGCAAGACCATTTGATACAATAGGTTTTAAAAAATTTGAGTTTCTTAAAGAAAAGATTGGAACAGAATATTACACTAATCTAATAAAGGAACTTGTATTAGATAATAATCATGCATCTTTAGTCATATTAAAACCAAGTCCAGGCTTAACTTCTAAAAAAGATGAAATGTTAAAAGAAAAGCTTGCAAAACATAAGGCAAGTCTATCCGAAGAAGAAATTGAGAATATTATTAAAGAAACAAAAGCGCTAAAACAATACCAAGAAGAGCCTTCTTCTAAAGAAGACATGGAAAAGATTCCAATGCTAAACATTGAAGATATAGGCAAAAAAGCTATGGAACTATATAATGAAGAAAAAGAAATAGATGGGATTCCATTTGTCCATCATAATGTCTTTACCAATGGAATAGCATATTTAAAACTAGTCTTTTGTTTAGAAAATGTACCAAAGAATTTAACACCTTATATTAGCCTACTTTCAACAATATTAGGATACATTGACACAGAACATTATACTTATGCCCAGCTTTCTAATGAAGTCAATATTCATACTGGAGGAATAAGTAAAGATGTAGTAACGTTTTCAAAGAAAGACAGTCAAGATGAATATATTCCAGCATTTACAGTTGATGTAAAAGTTCTATATGATAAGATGGATAATGCATTTGACCTATTAAAAGAGATTATTAGTTTTACAAAGCTTAATGATGAAAAACGATTATTAGAAATAATTAAGGAAACAAAGTCTAGACTTCAAATGTATTTAACTTCTGCAGGTCATTCTGCATCAGTTAATAGAGCGATGTCTTACTTTTCCCAAGCAGGAAGATATAACGAAGTAACAAATGGAATTAGTTATTTCAGATTTATACAAGGCCTAGAAGACGATTTTGATGAAATAAAAGATGAATTAATTAAGAACTTGAACCAACTGATGATTTATATTTTCAGAAAAGAAAATCTAATTATTAGTTTCACTTCAGATGAAGACGGACTTAATACACTCAAAGACAAGCTTTTACCTTTTGTAGAACAGTTAAAGGATGATGAAATTGAAAAAGTAGATGAAGGGTTTGAACTGGGCCAGCTTAACGAAGGATTCAAGACTTCAGGTCAAGTCCAATATGTTGCAAGGGCCGGAAATTTTCTAGATGGAGACCATGAATATACAGGAGCCTTAGAGGTTCTTCGC
>CAZOSE010000184.1:0-4443 GCA_964582385.1 uncultured Lachnospiraceae bacterium | reverse complement strand
TAATGCTTGATAAACTTTGTAAATGATAGCTCTCTGCTATTTTATCCAATTTTTTATTAAAATTTTCTAGTTCTTTCATATCTTGTACTTTATAAATGCTATCGAATTCTTTTTGGATATTCATTAATTCTTCTTCATCAAGAACCTTATTTAGGCTGTGGATGTTAGTTAAAATATCTGCAACCATACTTGCCTTAAATCCAAAGGAATCTTGTGCGTCCTTAATCTCATTTCTAATTGCTGACATTTCTTGGTCTAGAATAATTATAGCATCTGCTGCTCTTGAGAGTCTCCTTCTAATATCCATAGGAACTGATCCTTTATACTTATATTGTAGAGAATGCTCAATTGTAGACCAAAAGTTCATTGCTAGAGTTCTTATTTGTATCTCAACTTGAACCCTTTTGTGACCTTTTAAAGTTTCTACAGTATAGTAAACAACTAAATGATAAGACCTATAACCACTTGTTTTCATAAGATTAATATAGTTTTTTTCTTCTTTTATTTCCATGTCTTTGCGTTGTCTAATAATATCAACAACTGAGTAAATATCTTCAACAAACTGACAAATAATGCGAATACCAGCTATATCATCAATTTCTTCTTCAATATTATCAAGGGAAACATTCTTCTTGTGAGCTTTGTCTATTATACTTGAGATAGACTTTACTCTTCCTTGTACCTGCTCAATTGGTGAATATTCACCCATATCCTTAAATTCATCAATTAAATGATTAAACTTAACCATTATTTCATCAATACATAGCTCATATGGATTTAGAATCTCTCTCCAAATTTTTGTTTCCATAAGTAAATCATCAACCCCTTTGTGTTTTATCTTACATCGACTTTGTATACATATTAATATTAGTTTTTAATTTGTTTGTCCATATATAGATATATACATATATAGACACATTCATCTATAAGCATATATGCATATATCTTACTTACCTTCAATAAATACTATACCACAAAATGGTTTAAAAACATATGTTTGTAATGGTTTTTTATTTTATTCTTGCTTCTACTAGGTCTAAAACCTTTATGTTTTTTTCCAGATAGTTTAATATATAATAAGGATTTACACTTATTTCCCCTACTTTACTGTCTATATATATTCCAAGATGTAAATGTACATCAAACTGGCCCTTTGTACCTTTCGGACCATAACCACTATCACCCATATAGCCTATGAATTCTCCTGCTTCAATAGAATCTCCTATATTAATATTGTTTCCATAAGAATCTAGGTGAGCATAATAAAAGTATGTACCATTACCACTGCGAATCCCTATTCGATAACCACCTTTTTCAAGCCATCCTTTTTTCTCAACAACACCATCAGTCATACTAACAACCTTTAACTTACCTCTGACATTTTCTATAGCCATTAAGTCAGTGCCTTCATGTCTTCTGTCACCACCATAGCTTCTGTGTGCATTCCATGTATCTTTAAAACTTACATTGGTGGCTTCTTTATTGGTTTGCAATACTGGAAAAGTCTCTATATCTTTGAAAATCGATATGTAATAGTCTTTTAATTGTCTAAAAGTCTCATCATATACTAGACTTCTTAAAATCAAATCAGTATTGTTTTTATTAATTATATTAAAATCTAAAGTATCGTAGTTGTATACCAACATGTATAGGGTTAGTATATCAAACTCATCATAGTGAGAACTTCCATTTGAGTTTGGACTTTTTGAATCACTTGACTTGTTAGGATCACTTGACTTTTTCTTAGTCGGGTTTAATAAACTTTCTATAAAGTCATCTGAAACCTTGATTTCTCTGAAGGATTCGTAAGCAATACCTTCCGTTCTAATCTTACTAATAATTTGATTTGCAGCAATAATATTTATAATATAAACAACTAGGCATGCAGCTGCAAGAACGAGGATAAAATTATATATTGGACTTTTTCCTAGTCTTTCAAGCTTGTATTTGTTGTCATTATTAGATTTCACTTCATTCCTTCTAAACTTCATAAATACCACCATGTCCCTTTCTACGATATATTATTATATGAGAGGAATGATTGTCTTTATGCAAACAAAGATCCAAAAAGCTATTAAATATCTAATGGAATCTGATACTTTAAAGCCTTTGGATCTTTACTTATATTGTTTATTATATGATCTTATATGGTATCTATAGCTGTTTCATAGTTTATTTCACTGACTATTTTATAACTTGTTTTATATACTATTTTATTAATTATTTCACAGCCTATTTCATTACTTATTTCATATCTTCAATTACTTTTTCTAAATATTTGTATACCCTTATAGTTGAAGGTATATTAAGTCTTTCTTTTGGTGAGTGAATATCATCCATGTCTGGGCCTAGGGATACAATATCTACTCCACTAATTTTCCCAGCAAAGAAACTACACTCTAGGCCTGCATGTATTGCTTCTAGTTTAGGTTTCTTATCATAAACTTCACCAAATACTTTCTCCATGTGGTTTCTAAGTTCTGAATGGGCCTTGTATTCCCATGCAGGATATTGGTTATTAACTTTATAGCTACCACCTGAAGCTCTGGCTAGTGATTCTAACCTATCACTTATGAATTTCTTATAACTATTTACAGAACTACGCACAGAATGACGTATCACTGCACTTTCAGAATCTATTCTCATTACACCAACATTAAGAGAGCTCTCTACTAATCCTTCAAAGGTTGCACTAATTTTTAAAACACCATTTGGTGAATGTATTAGGTAGAACAATACATTGTTAAAAGATGTATCATCTAGGCATTCATGGTCTGTTTGGTCTAGAGGCTGACTTTGTATTGTTAGCTCTGGCTCTGACTGAGATAGTTCTTCAATGTATCTATTTGATAGGGTATCTATTGCTTTTACAAGGTCTTCATAAGCATCTGCTTCTATGCAGATTTCGGCATAGGAGTCCCTTGGAATAACGTTGTCTTTTTGACCACCTTCAATAGATATTAAATGATAGTTAAAGTTTTCTTTTAAATCAAATAGCAAACGTCCAAGAAGTTTAATTGCATTAGTACGGTTTTTGTGTATTTCAGCACCAGAGTGGCCACCCTTTAATTTGTTTATACTTAACTTTACTTTTATTCCATTTATTATACTACGATTTACTGGTATTTCATTAGAAGCAGTTAATCCACCTGCAGAGCTTATAAGAAGGGTTCCTTCTTCTCCTGAATCCATATTAATCAGATATTTTGCTTTTAGGATAGATACGTCTAAACCAATTGCACCATCCATACCAACCTCTTCATCAGTTGTAATTACTACTTCTAGTCTTGGATGTTTTAGCATATCATCATCCAATAAAGCAAGGGCATAGGCTACTGCAATTCCGTTATCTGCACCTAGGGTTGTGTTATTAGCACGCAAATAATCCCCATCTACAATTAATTCTATTCCATCCTTCATAAAATCATGGTTAGACTCTGGAGTCTTTTCACACACCATATCCATATGGCCTTGTAATATAATTGGTGGAGCATTCTCATAGCCTTGGCTGGCTTCCTTTATAATAACAACATTTTCAAATTCATCTTGAATATATTCTAAGTTTCTTTTTTTCGCAAAGTCTACTAGGTAGTTACTAATAGCTGTATTGTTACCAGAACCTCGTGGAATCTTTGAAATTTGACTAAAGAAATTAAATATATTTTTATAATCTTTTTCTAGTAATATATTATTCATGTTTTTGTGAGCCCTAATTTATTATTTATATTATAAATAATTATTAGACAACTCAATTCCCGCCTTTCTTTATAATGTATATTTTAGTTAATTAATTTTATAATCTTATTCTAAGATTTGTCTTATACAAAGATTTGAGCGCAAATAGCGTGTTCTACACGCTTGGAGCGAAAAATTTGTATATGATAAATCTTTTATAAAATATATTTAGTTTTTAAAACTGTGGATTGGAGCTGGAATCCTTCCTCCACGATTAATAAAAGCTTCACAACTAAAGTTGTTTACTGGCATTATTGGGGCGTATCCTAAAAGTCCACCAAATTCAGCCATATCTCCAACCTTCTTGCCGCTTACAGGTATTAATCTTACTGCAGTTGTTTTTTGGTTTATCATTCCAATTGCCATTTCATCTGCTATTATTCCTGAAATTGTTGAAGCTTTAGTGTCTCCTGGGATTGCTATCATATCAAGACCTACAGAACATACACAAGTCATTGCTTCTAACTTTTCTATAGTTAGGGCTCCTGCCTGAACAGCCTTAATCATTCCTTGGTCCTCACTAATTGGAATAAAAGCGCCACTTAAACCGCCTACATAAGAAGAAGCCATAACTCCACCTTTTTTAACATGGTCATTAAGAAGAGCTAAGGCTGCTGTTGTGCCTGGTGCTCCTACATATTCAAGCCCAATTTCTTCAAGAATATCAGCAACACTGTCTCCAACTGCAGGAGTTGGTGCTAGTGAAAG
>CAZOSE010000183.1:252-4449 GCA_964582385.1 uncultured Lachnospiraceae bacterium | reverse complement strand
TTATTAGAAATAATTAAGGAAACAAAGTCTAGACTTCAAATGTATCTAACTTCAGCTGGACACTCTGCATCTGTAAACAGAGCAATTTCATACTTCTCAGAAGTAGGAAGATATAATGAAGTTACAAGTGGAATTAGTTATTTTAGGTTTATTCAAGGTTTAGAAGATGACTTTGATAATGTAAAAGAAGAACTTATTAAAAATCTGAATCAACTAATGGTGTATATTTTTAGAAGAGAAAATTTAATAATAAGTTTTACTTCAGATAAAGAAGGACTTGATACCTTAAAAGGAAAGCTTTTACCATTTGTAGAACAATTAAAAAATGACTCAGTTGAGAAAGTAGAAGAAGGATTTGAACTACATCAACTTAATGAAGGGTTTAAGACTTCAGGTCAAGTGCAATATGTTGCAAGAGCAGGAAACTTTTTAGATGCAGGGCATGAATATTCAGGTTCATTAGAAGTTCTTCGCGTAATACTAAGTTATGGATATCTTTGGAATAACCTTCGTGTAAAAGGTGGGGCATATGGATGTATGTGTGGATTCTCTAAGCTTAATGGTAATAGTTACTTTGTATCCTATAGAGATCCAAACCTTAAAGAAACCAATGAAGTTTACGAAGGGATTTACGAGTATTTAAAAAACTTTGATGATGATGAACGTGATATGACTAAGTATGTAATAGGTGCAATAAGTAATCTAGATACTCCTAGAACTCCAAGATCTAAGGGAACAACATCATTTTCTGCGTATATGACAGGAATTAGTGAAGAAGACCTACAAAAGCAAAGAAATGATATACTAGAAGTTAGCAAAGAAGATATTAGAAATCTTGCTGATATTGTAAAAACAATCCTAGAGTCTGAAAATATCTGCGTTATTGGTAATGAAAACAAGGTTGAGGAAAACAAGGAATTATTCCATGAAGTAAAACAATTATTCTAGTATAAACATATAATATTAGTTTAAGAAATAAACAATACAAATGTAAAATAACATTGGAACTTAAGCACCAATTAAAGGAGAAAACCATTATAAGCATGAATGAACAAAATTTTAAGTCTGGATTTGTAACATTAATCGGACGTACTAATGTTGGCAAGTCCACATTAATGAATAATATTATCGGGCAAAAGATAGCAATTACATCTAACAAACCTCAAACAACTAGGAATCGCATTCAGACTGTATATACAGTTGACAAAGGACAGATTGTTTTCATTGATACTCCAGGTATTCATAAAGCCAAGAATAAGTTAGGTGAATTCATGGTAAATGTTGCTGAAAGAACACTTAATGAAGTTGACCTTGTCTTATGGCTTGTGGAACCTTCATTATATATAGGTGAAGGTGACCAGTATATCTTAGATAAACTAGAGTCAACAAAAACACCAGTAATTCTTGTGATTAATAAAGTTGATACTATTAAAAAAGAAGAATTGTTATTAATAATAGATAAATTCAATAATCTTTATCAATTTAAAGAAATAATTCCCTTGTCAGCACTAAAAGGTGACAATGTTGATAGTTTAATAGAATCGATTTTTAAATACCTACCACAAGGGCCGATGTACTATGATGAAGACACAATTACTGATCAACCTGAGCGTCAAATTGTAGCGGAACTAATAAGAGAGAAGACTCTAAGATATTTAGGAGAAGAAGTCCCTCATGGAATAGCAGTTACAATCGAGGGAATGAAAGAAAGAAAAGGAAAAAAGATAATAGATATTGATGCGACCATAGTCTGTGAAAGAGACTCTCATAAGGGAATCATAATAGGTAAACAAGGCTCAAAGTTAAAAGAAATTGGAACTATGGCAAGAGCAGAAATAGAGAACTTATTAGATATTCAAGTTAACCTAAAGATTTGGGTAAGGGTGAAGAAAGACTGGAGAGACAGCGACTTTCTTCTTAAAAACTATGGATATCGTGATAACCAGTAATTAAGAAATCTTGAAACAAGTAATAAAAACACTTAAACAATAAAATATAAAAAGATTACACCCCCTAAAACAAGTATAAAACAAATTTTGTAAGTATAGATAATTTATTCTTGGTAAGAATATAAATATCCAGATTAATTATTAGGTTTTCCACAATAAGAAAGCTTAGATTAATTTTAAAGCTTTACAAGGATATGAACATATTAACTGTAATTGTGAACTAGATAGGGGGCTAATTAAAATGAATGATCTAGATTATTGGGAAAAGTTTGTTAAGACAGGAAATGTGCATGATTATCTTAATTACACAGCATGCACAAGACAAGACCAATATGGACAAATGACAGGCGATTTTGAAGAAGGTGAGCCAAGAAGTGGCGACTATAACAGTAACAGGAACGGTCCTGAAGGTTATGCCAATAGGTGAATATGATAAAAGACTTGTTATTTTAACAAGAGAACGTGGGAAAATTGCAACATTTGCAAAAGGCGCTAGAAGACAAAATAGTGCCTTTTTAGCATGTAGCCAGCCTTTTGTTTTTGGCAAATTTGAGTTATATGAAGGTAGAAGTTCTTACAATTTAGCTTCAGCATCGATTTCTAATTATTTTCAAGAAGTTATGATGAATCTAGAAGCAGCATATTACGGTATGTATTTTTGTGAAATAGTTGATTTTTTTGCCCAAGAGTATGATGATGGAAAAGATATGTTAAACCTTTTATATGGTTCTCTTAGGGCACTACTTAAAGAAGCAATTGGCATGAAACTTGTTAGATATATATTTGAACTTAAGTTATTTACTATTAATGGTCTCTCCCCCCAAGTCTTCCAATGTGTAAAATGTGGTAAAGACAAGGATTTAGAAAGTTATTATAGGTTTAGTAGTAGATCTGGAGGTCTATTATGTGGCAGCTGTACTAGTGATGTAGGTGATACCATTAGAATAGGACCTTCTACCATATATGCCTTGCAATTTATAGTTTCTACACCAATAGAAAAACTCTACTCATTTACTGTATCTGAGGAAGTATTAAGAGAATTAAAAAGATGTACGGATCAATATAGAAAATTATACATAGATAAAGAAATAAAATCACTGAAAGTTATTGAAAAGATGTTGTAAATGGAATATAGTATGAAATATAAATATTTAGCTTGGAGGAAGTTACTATGAAACATAGGCTTGGAATATTATTTTTTACACTACTTTTTATTGGATTAACAGGTTGTGGTAAAGACATAGAATTAACAGTGGAGAATGTGGAGAAAAACACCTTAGCAATAAGAGAAGATAATACGCTTCAAGTAGCACTTATAGACTCATTTGACAAGGACTACTATGATATTGAGGAGTTTAAGAACTTTATCAATAAAGAAATAGTAAGTTACAATAATACACATGGTGAAAACTCTCTTGCTTTAGATGCTATAGAAAGTCAAGGAGACAAAGTAGTTATGATAATAACATATAGTAATATGGAGCACTATACTAGATTTAATAGTGTAGAGGGTCAGTTAGCAGGTACAAAGTCAGTAGCACAAGTGGATGGTACTTTTCCTGAATCATTTATTACTGCAAAAGGTGAGGCTGTAACTGTAGCAGAGGCATTAGAGAAAGAAGAACATAAAGTATTTGCAATTAATGAAGATATTCACATACTAGTAGATGGGAAAATCGTATATTACTCTAATGGTGAGTATATAGATTCACAAACACTACAATCAGATGAAGAAGCAATGACATATCTAATTTACAAAGACAAGTTATTTTAAATAAATAAACATCAGAAAGAGGTTAAGTATGGAAAAGACAATGGAGAAAATAGTTGCCCTTGCTAAGGCAAGAGGTTTTGTATACCCAGGTTCAGAAATATACGGTGGACTTGCTAATACATGGGACTATGGGAACCTAGGAGTTGAATTAAAGAATAATGTAAAAAAGGCATGGTGGTTAAAGTTTATACAGCAGCACCCGCTTAATGTTGGCTTAGATAGTGCAATCCTTATGAACACTAATGTTTGGCATGCGTCAGGTCACTTAGGCAGTTTCGCAGATCCTTTAATGGACTGTAAAGAATGCCACGAAAGATTTCGTGCGGATAAATTAATAGAGGACTATGCAAGTGAAAATGAATTAGAAGTTTCAGGTGCTGTAGATGCTTGGTCTCATGAAGAGATGGAAGCTTATATCGAAGAACATAATATTCCTTGTCCAACATGTAAAAAACATAACTTTACTAACATAAG
>CAZOSE010000183.1:0-242 GCA_964582385.1 uncultured Lachnospiraceae bacterium | reverse complement strand
ACAATTTAATCTTATGTTTAAAACCCATCAAGGTGTTACAGAAGACGCACAAAACGAAGTTTATTTAAGACCAGAGACAGCCCAAGGAATATTTGTAAACTTCAAGAACGTTCAAAGAACATCTCGTAAAAAGATACCATTTGGTATTGGACAAATCGGTAAATCATTTCGTAACGAAATAACACCAGGAAACTTTATCTTTAGAACAAGAGAATTTGAGCAAATGGAATTACAATTCTTTT
>CAZOSE010000182.1:0-4473 GCA_964582385.1 uncultured Lachnospiraceae bacterium | reverse complement strand
GACGTGGCATATAATAATAGAGGAAGAAGACCTCGTAGAAGAAGAAAAGTATGTAATTTTTGCGCCGATAAAAACTATACCGGCATAGATTATAAGGATATTAATAAACTAAAAAGATACGTATCTGAAAGAGGAAAAATACTTCCAAGAAGAGTAAGCGGTACTTGTGCTAAACATCAAAGAGCCGTTACAGTTGCTGTAAAAAGAGCAAGACATATTGCAATAATGCCTTATACAGTAGATTAATTTAAAAATAATTTTGATTTTCTTTCAAAGCCCTCGAGAAATCGAGGGCTTTTTATATAAAGAAGTTTTCATGTCGTATTTAATATTATAAAAAGACTTTAATTAATGCTGTTCTAATGGTATAATGTTATCTAATGTATTTTGGTTTAACAGATGTTTTGGTAATCTACATAAGGAGTATTATTATGGGTAATAACCAAAAGGAAAAAAGAATATTTCGTAGTTATTTATATAGCCAAGTCCTTGTAATAACTATATTTGTAAGTTTAACTATACTATTATATATCGTTGATGCTATTGCGGGCATTATTATGCTTGTAACTACACTCCTATATTCTTTACTTGTAGTTGCTTACTTTATATTTAGAAAACCAAGTGTAATTAGAGAGCTCGTATTATTTGCTAGCAACTATAGTCAGGTACAGAAAAAGATTTTGAAGGAATTGCGAGTACCATATGGTTTATTAGATTATGATGGAAAATTACTTTGGTGTAATGATGAGTTTTTTGACATTATAGAGAATGAAAGACAGGCACAACTTTCGATTACTAATATATTTGAAGAAGTAAGACAAGAGAACTTTCCAAAGGATGTAAAGGATGTAAAAATATTAGTAGAGAAGAGTAACAAACATTATCAAGTAATACTAAGAAAAGTTTCATTTGATAATATTGATTTAAATACTGGAATAGATGACAATGACCTTATTAATAATCAGGATACAAAAGACAGCCTTGTTGCAATTTATATTCATGATATCACTGAAATAACAAAGCTAAAGCAAGAGAATAAAGATCAGAAAATGATAGTAGGCCTTTTATATATTGATAACTATGATGAGGTAATAGGAAGTACAGATGATGTAAGGCGTTCGTTATTAGCGGCACTTATAGAGCGAAGAATTAATAAGTATATGCAAAACATTGATGCCATTACCAAGAAGCTAGAGAAAGATAAGTATATATTTATATTTAAACAAAAGTACTTACCAGGTTTACAAAGCAATAAGTTTAATCTCCTAGATGAAGTGCGTAATGTAAATATTGGTAATACAATGGCTGTAACAATAAGTATTGCAATTGGAGTACACGAAAGCTCATATCAAAAGGCTTATGATTACTCCCTAGCGTCAATGGACTTAGCTCTTGGTAGGGGTGGAGACCAGGCTGTAATAAAAAGTGGCGAAAGAGTTACTTATTACGGAGGCAAGAACGTACAAGTTGAAAAAACTACTAGGGTTAAGGCAAGAGTAAAGGCCCATGCTCTAAAAGAACTTATTGAAACAAAAGACAAAGTTGTTGTAATGGGGCATTCCTTGCAGGATGTAGACTCATTTGGAGCATCTATAGGTATATATTGTATTGCAAAAGAGTTAAATAAAAAAGCCTATATAGTAATCAATGAAATTACTAATTCAGTTAGACCATTTATGAATAGATTTGTTAATAGCCCTGATTATGAAGAAGATATGTTTGTACAAAACCATCAAGCATTTGATTTAGTTGATTATAATACTGTTTTAGTGGTTGTTGATGTAAACAAACCTAAACTAACCGAATCTGAAGAACTGCTAAGTATGACCAACACAATTGTGGTTTTAGATCATCACAGGCAATCTGGAGAAGCTATTACTAATGCATCCCTTTCTTATGTAGAACCATACGCATCCTCAACATGTGAAATGGTAGCAGAGATACTTCAGTATATTAATGACGGAATAAGTCTTAATCCTGCAGAAGCTGATGCAATGTATGCTGGAATTATGATTGATACTAACAATTTCTTAACCAAGACTGGTGTAAGAACATTTGAGGCTGCAGCATTTTTAAAACGTAATGGTGCAGACGTCACAAGAATCAGAAAAGCATTTAGAAGTGATATGGAAGAGTATCGACTAAAGGCCTTAGCCATGGGTCGAACTGAGATTTATTTGAATCATTATGCAATTACTTATCTACCTGATAATGATGAAGAGAATCCTACAATTGTGGGAGCCCAAGTTGCAAATGAATTACTAAATATAATTGGAGTCCAAGCTTCTTTTGTAGTCAGCGAATATCATAATAAAATATATGTAAGTGCTAGATCAATTGACGAAGTGAATGTTCAAATAATCATGGAACGACTTGGAGGAGGCGGACATTTAAGTTCTGCTGGAACTCAATTTGAAGATATAGACATAGCGGAAGCTATAATCAAAATAAAAGATACATTAAAAACCATGGAAGAAGATGGTGACTTATAATTTTAAGATATGAAAGGAGTACATTATGAAGGTTATATTAACTCAAGATGTTAAAAAAATAGGAAAAAAAGGTGAAGTTATAGAGGTTAAAGTAGGATATGCAAGAAACTTCTTATTTAAGCAAAACTTAGCAGTAGAGGCAACTAATCAAAACTTAAAAGAATTAGATAATAAGTTAGCAGCTAGCAAAAAACAAAGTGAAGAAGAATTAAAGTTAGCACAAGATTTTAAAAAACAAATAGAAGCAATTCAAGTTGAAGTTAAGCTTAAAGCAGGCGAAGGTGGAAAGACCTTTGGATCCATTTCAACAAAAGAAATTTCAGAAGTTTTAAAAGCAACTTTTAATATTGATGTTGATAGGAAAAAACTTCAATTAGAGGAACCGATTAAAAGTTTAGGAACTCATGTAGTTAATGCAAAATTACATCCAGAAGTTAATGCACAGCTAAAAGTGAAAGTAAGCGAAGAATAATTATGCATGTGAAGAATCACTAGGAGGTGCAAAATGGATGAAGATTTTATCAAGAAAGTCCCACCTCATAATCTAGTAGCAGAGCAGTCAGTAATAGGCTCAATGATTATGGATAAAGAAGCTATTATTGTTGCTGCAGAAATAGTTAGAAAGGAAGACTTTTACGATCAAAGATATGGTGTACTCTTTGAAGCTATGCTTGAATTGCATAATGAGGGAAGCCCTACTGATTTAATAACCTTACAAAACAAGTTAAATGAAATGGATGTGCCTTCTAATATCAATAGTCTTGAGTTTATTAGAGACTTAGTTGCATCTGTACCAACGTCTGCCAATGTTAGATATTATGCTAATATTGTAAAAGAAAAATCTGTACTTAGGCAAATGATTAGGGTTACAGAAGGGATAGCTAACGAATGCTACCTGGATAAAAGTGCCACAGGTGATATTTTAGATAAAACAGAAAAAGAAGTATTCGATATTCTCCAAAAGCGTAACACAGGAGAGGTAGTAAGCATTAAGGATGTAGTTGTAGAGTCTTTAGAAAGTATAGAAGCTGCGGCAAGAAATAAAGGAACTGTAACAGGAGTACCCACAGGTTTTTATGACTTGGATTATAAAACTGCAGGTTTACAACCTTCAGATCTAGTTTTAATTGCTGCAAGGCCATCTATGGGTAAGACTGCCCTTGTGCTTAATATAGCAGAGAATGTTGCTATTAAGGAAAACATACCAACAGTAATATTTAGTTTAGAAATGTCTAAGGACCAGTTGGTAAAGCGTATGATGGCTATGCACTCAAAAATCAATTCTCAATCACTCAGAACTGGTGATTTGACGGATGATGAATGGGTGGAATTAGTTAACACATCTCGAACGATTGGTAATTCAAATCTAGTTATAGATGATACAGCAGGTATATCAGTTAGCGAACTAAGGTCCAAGTGTAGGAAGTTAAAGTTGGAAAACAATCTAGGATTAGTTATTATAGACTACTTACAATTAATGACCGGTAGCAAACATGCAGAATCCAGGCAACAAGAAATTTCAGAAATATCCCGTTCTCTTAAGGCATTAGCTAGAGAAATAGATGCTCCAGTTGTGGCATTGTCTCAGTTAAGCCGTGCGGTAGAACAAAGGCCTGATAAAAGGCCAATGTTATCTGACCTTAGGGAATCTGGCGCTATAGAGCAGGATGCAGATATTGTAATGTTTATATATAGAGATGACTACTATAATCACGATTCTGAAGATAAAGGTGTTTCCGAAATAATCATAGGTAAGCAAAGAAATGGGCCGACAGGAACAATTAAGCTTGGCTGGCAGCCCGAATACACTAAATTTGTTAACTTAGAAAGATAGAAATAAGAACACGTTGGAGTTATTAGTTTAATAGGTAATGTTATATCATTTCCCATTAAGCTGATAATTACAGCGTGTTTTTGTTTTATCTTTTTGGCTCTTTGTCAAATGTTGGGGTGCGATTCTATTGAATCGTGCTCCATCACT
>CAZOSE010000181.1:0-4488 GCA_964582385.1 uncultured Lachnospiraceae bacterium | reverse complement strand
CACAAGACAAATTATATTACAAAAAGTTATCTTTTGCAAGCTATTTTTTATAATATTTAAAATTTCTTTTATTTATAATCCGCTGCTGAATATATATAACTTTCATTTTAAAAAAGTGTCATTCCAAACGTGATATCCTAAGGAAAACAGCTAAGGATTCGCCACTTTGTTTGGAATGACAGATTAATTATGTTAGTAACATAATTTACTTTATCATTTTAGAGCTTCTAACTTTTCAACTAGTTGTTCTTTTGAAACTACGCCTATAGCTTGGTCTACCTTTTCTCCACCTTTGAAGAATATTAGATTAGGTATAGTCATTACTTTATATTTAGTACTGTAGCTTTGATTATCGTCTACATTTATTTTACCTATCTTTATTACACCTTCGTATTCTTCTGCTAATTCTTCAATTATAGGCCCAATCATTTTACACGGACCACACCAGTCTGCATAGAAATCAACTAAAACAGGTATATCTGACTTTAATACCTCTTGTTCAAAATTGTCGTCAGTAAATATATATGCCATAATGTTCCTCCTTTAATTTATCTACTATAAAACGTTACTTATAAGTTTATCATATAATATTTTTTTTACAAATAAATTATTTCATTAGTAAATAATTTTATCAAAATATATTTATATCCAGTATCTAAAGTCCAGTTTTCTAGACTCAAATCATATATATTAATATAGTCTCTTTTTTTTCTTTTTTTTATTCTTATCATTTAATATATCATTAACTTCATTGATAGACCGTCTAAGACACAATACCTTTTTGTTTAATGTCCGATTACAGCTTGTAGCTCTTGCAATCTTTCTCTTTATAGATTTAGCCATATTATCACCCATTTTTTACTTATTAAATAATATGCACTTGGCATATATTAATTCTCTTTATATTTTATCTATATGCAACTAATCTATAAATGGGTTTACCCTTTGATGAGAACTTCTCTTCGTATTCGGTAAGGACATTGTCTTTAAAGTATTCACTATTATGCAAATCAAAAGTCACATTATGAAGTTTCCATCCCTTTTCTTCAACTTGTCCAAGAGAAAACTCAAATAAGTCCTTATTATCTGTTTTAAATATAAGGTCACCTGACTTTTCAAGAAACTTATTATATCTTGCCAAGAATTCCTTTGATGTTAACCTACGTTTTGCATGTCTTGCCTTTGGCCATGGATCTGAAAAGTTCAAATATACTCTTTCAATCTCATCCTTATCAAAGATATTAGTAATATCCTCTGCATCAAATCTCATTAATAATAAATTTCTAATTTCTTCTTCATTCTCTTCTAACTTTTCAATCGCCCTAACTAAAACACTTGAAAATTTCTCTATACCAATATAATTTATATCTGGGTTTCTTAATGCAAGTTCTATTATAAATTGTCCTTTACCCATACCAACTTCTATGTGAATTGGATTGTCATTTCCAAATTGTTCTTTCCATTTTCCTTTTAAGTCTTCTGCTTTATCAATTACATATTTATTTGATGCTATAATCTCTCGGGATCCTTTTACGTTTCTAAGCCTCATCTGTAACACTCCTATAAATCTTATCTTTTAATATTTACTAGTATATATACTTTTTAAAACCTTAAAGTCCATACTAAAACATAAGTATTATAACATATGTATTGGTTTTAACCTACTTAAAAAATGATGTTATTTTTTCTATTTTCCTTATTTCCTTGATACCCTAGTGAAATTATTCTATAATATATTTATGTTTTTATTTACATACTATGATATTGGTGCTAATGTATTCACAGTATGTCTATTATGAATACAAATGCATCTATATACAAAGGAGTTTTTATGAAAAGAATTATTACCTTTATTATTGTTTCTGTTCTTTTTCTAGGTAATTTTAATATATTAAATGTTCAAGCTACTGGTGAAACACAAGAACAACAAACTAATGAAACCACTTATTATTCAACTTGGTCACAAGATTTTCCTTCTGTTGCATCTGATGCTGCGATTGTAATGGAGGCCGAAACAGGTTCTATATTATATGGCAAGAATATTCATAACACATATTATCCTGCTAGTATTACAAAGATTTTAACTAGTTTAATTGCTCTAGAGAATTCTTCTATGAATGAGACTGTAACCTTTTCACATGATTCAGTTTTTAAAGTAGATCTTGATAGCAGTAGAATTGGAATTGATGTAGGTGAGATTTTAACCATGGAGCAAGCCCTATATGGAATTATGCTAGAGTCTGCCAATGAAGTTTCCTATGCGGTAGCAGAGCATGTTGGGGGAGATATTTCATCTTTCATTGACCTTATGAATGATAAGGCAAAAAGTTTAGGTGCCAATAATTCTAATTTTATGAATCCTCATGGCCTTCCTGATACTAATCATTACACTACACCTTATGATATGGCTCTTATTTCTAGAGCAGCAATACAAAACAATGAGTTTAGGAACATTACTAAGTCACGTACTTACATTATCCCACCAACTAATATTCAAGAGGAAACAAGATATCTAGCTAATCATCATAAGTTCATAAAGAAAGACCTTCATTATGATGGGTCAATTGGAGGAAAAACAGGATGGACTAGAGCATCTATGTATACTTTAGTTACCTTTGCTCAACGAGATGGCATGACTTTAATTTCAGTAATTATGTCTTGTCCTTCATCTCAAGATCAATACAAAGATACTTCTAATTTACTTGATTATGCCTTTGATAACTTTAATTTGCACAATATCGATAATACTAATATTAATATAGATAATAACATTGATTTCTTTGCTAAGTTTCACTCCTTTTTTAATCTCTCTGAGAGCCCTCTTAGATTAAGTGAAAACGGTAGTGTTGTTCTAACTAATAATATTAATATTGAAGATGCTATAAAAAAGATAGAACTTATTCCTCTTGATAGTTTAGTGGAAGGAGAAAATACAATAGGTTCCATTATTTACTCCCTTGATGATGATAATCTTGGAAAAACAGATATTATTTTTGATAATATAAAATCATATTCTTTGATAAATAATCTTTTTCTTGATGCTATTGATGAAATACCAGAAACATCAAGTGAACCTGCTGATAATGAAATTGGTAAGCAAGAAGATGTTAAAAACCCATATATGCCTATAATAATTGGCGTTGGTGTTGGACTACTTGTTTTAGCAATTGGTTTTATTTTAATATATAATCTAAATCCAAATGTAAGAAGACGTAGAAAAAGATCTAGAAATAACAGATTCAGTGATTTTAATTAATCTTTAATATGTATATATAGATAAACTAATAGAAACCACCTATAGAGTTGTTAAAGACCTTTACAAGGGCTTAATTTCATACTCATTAGGTGGTTTCTTATATGTACGTCCCTGAGAGGATTTGAACCTCCGGCCTTCACCTTAGGAGGGTGCTGCTCTATCCAGCTGAGCTACAGAGACACAATAATAAATTAACTATATCATTTTACTACTATTTTACTCTTAAGTCAAATCATAAATAATCTACATATTAAAAGGATATCTTAGCAATTACTTTGATATAATGTCAAACTTCTCTTTTCCCACATATGGGAGTTCTTTGAACTTTGAGGTAATAACATAGTAGCTAGGATATCCTTTAAAATATTTTCATTGATTAACTGTTTACATATCATCAGGGTTAAACTCTACAAACCCCTGAGTCCAGATATTTCCTTTAAACCGTCTTCCTACAGCAGGCTCTCCATAAAGATCCTTTTTATTTAAAACAATGGGTATAATAACATCATTACAATTAACTACAATCATATAAATTTCTTCTTTAGTATATTCATTAACTTCTTTCTCTACATCAATTATAGTTCCTAATATTGAGTAGTTATCTGATTCAGAACCAAATGGAGTGAAGGAAGTCTCTACTATACTATAAACATCTTCATGCTTTGCTCTTCTTGATATCATTGCATATATATCAATATCATCTATTGTTAAACTATCAATAGCATCTTGATTACCCTCTTTGGCTTCAGCTATTAGTTTTCTCCTGTATTGAATCTCTGCATTATTAGACTTTATTAGTTGTTCGTCATGATATATTGGTAACAAAACTTTTCCTCTAGTTGAAAGGGCTGATAAATGAATAGGGTACTTTTTGTTATCTTTTATAGTCTTTTCTTCTAAAAGAAAATCAATCACATTTTGTAAATAAAAGATTAAGGATACACCAAATCTTATGTCATCACACATTACTGTATAAGCATCTGTATCAATTCTTTTTATTATGGATATATCTTCCCTTGTACTTATATATTGGCTTCTTACGTAGGGAAAATAGTGTCCCATGTGGAAAGTTCCATTATCATCATATTCACCACGTATAGTTACACCTACATGTTTTGAGAAATCTTTAGAAATTTCAGTAACTGTTTTATGATCATTAACTTTGTATGTCCTTTTTTCTGTAGGTTCATCCATGATCATGCTTAATATCTTGTCTAACTCTTTTCTATCTT
>CAZOSE010000180.1:0-4523 GCA_964582385.1 uncultured Lachnospiraceae bacterium | reverse complement strand
CTAAGAAGCTTGATGTGAAAGTGAATGCATATAGTAAAAGTGCAAAGGAAAAAATACAAGCTCTTGGTGGAAACGCTGAGGTGGTTTAGGATATGTTAAAAACACTACGAAATGCTTTCAAGATAAAAGATATACGTAATAAAATATATTTTACTTTTATAGCATTAATAATAGTAAGACTTGGCTCCCAACTTCCGGTACCAGGAATTAATAGAGCATATTTTCAACAATGGCTAGGTGTACAAACATCTTTTGGATTTTTTGATACATTAACTGGTGGATCATTTTCTCAAATGTCAATATTTGCATTAAATATTACACCTTATATTACGTCCTCAATTATTATACAACTTCTAACAATTGCAATCCCTAAATTAGAGGAAATGCAAAAAGAAGGCGAGGACGGTAGAAAGAAGATTCAAAAGTATACTAGATATCTAGCAATAGGATTAACGATAGTTGAATCCTTAGCTTTTGCTATTGGTTTTGGAAGATCAGGCTTACTTGATGGTGGATTAACATTCGCTAATGTAGCTGTAATTACTGCATCATTTACGGCAGGAACAGCTTTTCTAATGTGGTTAGGAGAACTAATCACAGAAAGAGGCGTTGGCAATGGTATCTCTGTGATATTATTAATTAACATAGTATCAGGAATGCCATCGGACTTTAGAAGATTGTATGGGCAATTTATAGCTGGAGCATCTAGTATATTAAATGCTATAATTGCAGTGATTATAATTGTTGGAATTGTTGTTGGTATGACTATTTTTATTATCTTACTTCAAGAAGGACAAAGAAAGATTCCGGTTCAGTATACTAAGAAGGTTCAAGGTAGAAAAATGGTTGGTGGCCAATCATCACATATTCCTTTAAAAGTTAATACAGCAGGAGTTATTCCTGTAATTTTCGCTAGCTCAATTATGCAATTTCCAGTAGTTATATCATCGTTTTTTGAAGTTGAAGGAAGTCGTAGTGGTGGAGTTGGAGAAAAACTTCTTTATTTATTAAATCAAAACAACTGGATGAACTTTTCAGGATTAGATGAGTTTAAGTACACATTAGGTTTGCTTATATATATGGCGTTTATTTTATTCTTTGCATATTTTTATACAACCATAACATTTAATCCTCTAGAAATAGCAAATAACATGAAAAAACAAGGTGGGTTTATTCCTGGTATTAGGCCTGGAAAACCAACATCAGATTATTTATCAAGTGTGTTAAATAAGATTGTGTTTATAGGTGCTATAGCCCTAACCTTTATTGCTGTTGTTCCTATATTTTTCTCTGGAGCATTTGGAGCATATGTGTCATTTGGAGGAACTTCATTGATAATAGTAGTTGGAGTTGTACTTGAAACTCTAAAACAAATCGAATCTCAAATGTTGGTTCGCCACTATAAAGGATTCTTAAGTGACTAACAAGTGTATATAGAGGCGGGGCAGGGCCCCGCCATTTGTAGATTGTAATAATTGATATATTGACAAGGTAAATAGAAACTAGTCCAATTCTCCATAATTTACAATTAATTTGTATATTAGTGAATTGAAAATTATCAGGAGGCAGTTTATGAAAATAATACTATTAGGGGGACCTGGGGCAGGCAAAGGAACACAAGCAAAAATTATAAAAGAACACTATAACATGCCTCATATTTCAACTGGAAATATTTTAAGAGCAAATATAAAAAAGAATAACGAACTTGGAATAGAAGCTAAAAAGTACATTGATCGGGGATTATTAGTTCCAGATGACTTAGTGGTCCACCTGGTTAAGGCTAGGATAGCAGAAGAAGATTGTAAAAAAGGCTATATACTTGATGGTTTTCCAAGAACTATTCCCCAAGCAGAAGCCTTAGATAAACAACTTGAATCCGTAAATGACAAAGTTAATATAGTAATTAATATTGCGGTTTCTAATGAAGGTATTATAAAACGAATGTCTGGTAGAAGAGCTTGTCTAAAATGTGGTGCTACATATCATATTGAACACAATCCACCTAAGGTTGAAGGTATATGTGATGTATGTAATTCCGAATTAGTCCTTAGAGATGATGATAAACCAGAGACAGTAGCTAATCGTTTGGAAGTGTATCAAGAAGAGACTAAACCATTAATAGATTATTACACAAATAAAAACATCTTAGTTACTATTGATGGCTTAAGACCAATAGAAGTTGTTACACAAGATATAATTAGTAGTATTGAAAGAGGCGTTAATTAATGGCTGTTACAATTAAATCAGATAGAGAAATAGAACTTATGCGTGAAGCAGGAAAAATTCTTGCAGAAGTTCACTTACAGTTAAAAGAATTTGTTAAACCAGGCATATCTACTTTTGAAATTAATGAACAAGCAGATAAATTAATACGAAATTACAATTGCATTCCTTCTTTTCTAGGATATCAAGGCTTTCCAGCCTCTGTATGTGTTTCTGTAAATGAAGAAGTAGTGCACGGGATACCAAGTAAAGATAGAGTCTTGATAGAAGGCGACATTATTAGTATTGATGCAGGACTTATTCATAAAGAATATCATTCAGATGCTGCTAGAACATGGCCTGTAGGTAAAGTTAACGATGATGCTAAAAAAATAATCGAAGTAACCCAGCAAAGTTTTTATGAAGGTATTAAATATGCAAAAAATGGTAATCATTTACATGAGATAGGTGCTGCTATTCAAAAGTACGTAGAATCATATGGACTATCAGTAGTGCGTGACCTTGTAGGTCATGGTATTGGAAGTCAAATGCATGAAGCTCCACAAATACCCAATTTTAAGCAAGTCAACCGTGGTATCAGGTTACAGCCAGGTATGACTTTGGCAATAGAGCCTATGGTAAACTTCGGTAGATATGATGTTGCTTGGCAAGATGATGACTGGACAGTTGTTACTAGAGATGGTTCTTTATCTGCTCATTACGAAAACACAATATTGATAACAGAAGATGAGCCTGAAATACTTTCTATATAGGCAAAGGACTTGTTAAATGATGAATGATGAATTTGGATTAATTGTAAAATCCCTTGCAGGTCATGATTGTAATCAGTTTTATATATTAATTGATTCTGATGAAAGGTTTGTTTACCTAGTAGATGGAAAATCAAGAGTTATAGATAATCCAAAGAAAAAGAATCGTAAGCATGTACAACTTACAAAAGTTAGGACACTTGACAATATTAGTAGTAAAGATATATATAAACAGTTAACTAACGAACTTATAAAAAAGAAACTTAAGACATTTAGAAAAGGCATATAGCAAAGAGTATGTTGCTACTGCTTTTATCTTGAGTATTAATTAAATAGTAGCAAATTTAATTTGTTTTTATATAAGAAGAATGCAAGTAATAACGGAGGTGAAAAAATGTCAAAGGCAGATGTTATAGAAATTGAAGGTACGGTTGTAGAAAAGTTACCAAATGCTATGTTTAATGTTGAATTAGAAAACGGACATATTGTACTCGCTCATATTAGTGGTAAGTTACGAATGAACTACATCAAAATTGTTCCTGGTGATAAGGTTACCTTAGAATTATCCCCTTATGATTTAACAAAAGGAAGAATTGTATGGCGAGACAAATAATTTCACACAGTTTTAATGTTAGCATTTTTTGTTAGAGGTATTAATTAAAAGAAAAAAAGTAACATTTGAATTATAGATTTTAAGTTAACTTTTTTAAGAAATATTTTATTCTAAAAGTCGGTTTATAGTTTTGAATTATACTGTTTTTTAAAAGTTTAAAGTTTGAAATATTTACTTGATTTTAACAAAGTGAGATGGTATAATATAAGACGGACTTTTTTTGAAAGGAGAGAATTACTGTGAAAGTAAGATCATCAGTAAAACCTATGTGTGAAAAGTGCAAAGTAATCAGAAGGAAGGGTAGGGTTATGGTTATTTGTGAAAACCCTAAACATAAACAAAGACAAGGCTAATTAACAACAAGGGAGATCATCCCGTTGTTTTAATATATAATAGTTCTTGCTTTCTGTGTTACAATTTGCGCAAATCAATGCAATTGTGATATTGTGAGCAGTTCCAAGTAAGTCTTAGTAACTTCTAAACTTACTAATATGGAATTGTTTTATAATCAAAAAGATAGCGATTAGTAGCTAGTACTAAGTTTTGATTATCACAATTTAAAGCGGCTGAGCAATATTTCAATTAAAACTATCACTCTATTAATTTATTGACTTATTGCAAAACAATTTTTTATAATCAAAAGAAATAAAAGAAAAAGTAGTAAAGCAATTTGAGAAGCATCAAACATATGAATTTGAAAATCATATTATTTTAACGGAGGTGTAACACGCACATGGCTCGTATCAGTGGTGTAGATTTACCAAGAGATAAACGTATTGAAATAGGTCTTACCTATATTTATGGCATTGGAAGAGCAAGATCAAATGAGATTCTTGCTAAAGCTAATGTTAATCCAGATACTCGCGTAAGAGACTTAACTGACGAAGAACAAATCAGAATTCGTGACGTAGTTGAAACATATCAAGTAGAAGGTGACC
>CAZOSE010000179.1:0-4526 GCA_964582385.1 uncultured Lachnospiraceae bacterium | reverse complement strand
TTTGTTGGTGCACTTGTCTCGGCCACTGTTGGTGCAGGCTTATTTGTACTTGATGTTTTTTTGACATCATCGTCATCTGATAATTCTTTTTCAAATTCTTTAACATCACCATGAAAGTTTAAATCAATTTTATACTCATATCCATTATTAATTATTTCAAACTCAAAGCCATCATCATCTTTTTCTGCTTCAATAATTTTACCACCGCCACTTTTAGCTAGTGCAATAGTCTTAGCTTCTTCCAGTGTTATACGTTTAGGTCCAGCTTTTGTTGGTGCACTTGTCTCGGCCACTGTTGGTGCAGGCTTATTTGTACTTGATGAATTCCTGTGATTGTCATCATCATCGTCTAATAATTCTTTTTCAAATTCTAGTACTTTACCTGTATATGCATCTAGCTCAATTTCATATTTATAATCATTTAATAGTATTTCAATTTCGTATTCTGGATTATCATCACCATCATCATCATTATCATCTAATTCAAATTCGATGATTTTACCATTTACTAATCCTAAAGCAATTTCTTTAGCCTTTGCTTCTCCAATATATTCATTACCCTTTACTACGCTATTATCCTTCTTAGAAGCCATAACATTGGAAAATAATAATTCTGGTGAAATACCTCTTGCTTGGGCTATTTCAACTAATTCTTTGATAGTCATGTTTCCTAGATCATCTAAACTTAAGCCATCATCAATCTCATTCATTTTAAGAGCAACAAGCTCTCTACCTGTGTTTTTACTTCCCATTTCTTCAGATATTGATTGGTTAATTATTGTTGCTTCAATTTGTTTATTCTCTAGATAGGCTGCAATTGCTTTGTTTAGCTTATCTACATACTTACTATCAGCATCTTTATCATCAACAGTAATCATAACAAAATTATCTTTGCCACCTGAAATGTGACCAGTTAAAACCATCAGGTCTGCAATGTCTTCGATTGTATCTTCTAGGTCATTGTCTTTAATTCTAAAATCTTTTAACATTTCTCTTGCATCTTCATTTAATGGGTTAACTTCTAAAACCTTATTAAGTCTTGAAGAAACTATTTGTATACTTGGGTTTACATCTAGTTTAAATGCATAAGATGGTTGATTTAGTTGAAGTCCTATAAAGATTGCTAATGTCATTAAGACAACAGCGCCAATTATTCCAATCTTTTTGTTTTTTGTCAGTTTAGTCTTTGTCAATTTATTATTCGTCATTTTCTTTTCCTCCTTAGGAAACCTCTATGTTAATATGTTTTTATACTTTTATTTTCCTTTATATTAAGTTAACGCACGAGGTTTCAATTTTATTGCATCAATTTTAAAATTCTTATAGTTTCAGTTTATATTATCAAATTATTCTTTTATAAATAATTCATTAGTACGTTTTATATTTAGTAATGATATTATAACTAATTATTATATAAAACATTAGTCATCATATTCATCGTCGTCATACTCATCGTCGTCGTACTCCTCATAATCATCATAGTCGTCCTCATCGAAATAAATTAAATCACCGTACATATTCAGCTCAACTTCATATTCTATATTTCCATTTACTATTTCAAATTCAAAACCATCATCATCTTTTTCTGCATTTACAATTCTACCACCATAAGTTTTTTTCAAAGCTATACTTTTTGCCTCTTCCATACTTATAGGCCTTCTTTGAGTTTCTTGTGTTGTCTCTACTGGTGGTTTTATTGTTGGTTTTTCAGTAGGTTTAGATGTGGGCTTTGTTGTAGGTTTTTCGGTTGGCTCTGGACTAGGTGATGGTGTAACAATGTCAGGTATGGTATGAACTCTCTCATCATCGCCGCTATTTACAATTGCATCTATATCTATTCCTGTGTTAGAAGAAACTTCTAGTAATTCATATAAGGACAAATCAACAAGGTCTTCAGTCTTAAGTTCTGGTTTTAAAAGAATCAGGTTTCTTATAAAAGTCATCTTACCAGCAGAAATACCATATTCATTTGAGAACCTTTCAATAGTGTTACTCTTATCTATTGATTGTGTTAGTAATATTGGATGAAGATCATATGAGTCTAATTGCTTCCTAATCTGATTATCTATTTCTTCTGTTTGAATCTTCCTCTTGTTAGTATCATGATTATAGACTGAAACTAACATAACACCTTTTTCATCTTGAATGTATTTTGAACTAACAATTGATTCAATGGCTAGAGATTCAATAACTTCCTGGGTAACATCATGGTAATCCTTGTTCTTATATTTAATATCTTCTATTAATTTTTTAGCTTCATCATTAAGGCCATTTAATTTGATTACCTTATCCCTTTTATTTGTGGTAATTTGTATACTTGGATTTATATCTAGGTATATCTGGCTGTCTGGAATTCTCACTTGCCAAAAACCTATAAATACAAAAATAAACAATGCTGCAACTGAGGCAAAGGATATAATAGACTTCTGACTAAGTCTATTTAAAACTGTCTTTTTATTATTAGAAGCTCTATTGTCTTTTAATTCTTTTGCCTTTTCTATATCAATAACATCACCACTTGATATTTCACTGGCAGTTAATTCTTGTCTTGTAATCTCATCGTGTTCAGTCATCTTAGTAATTTTAGCCTTTTTAATATCTTCCAAAATATTAATAGGAGCATCTTTTATACTATTTTGCAAATGAACTAAGATTTCATTATCTTTCATATCCTGCACCTCCTTCATCGAAATAATTGCGAATCTTTTTTAGGGCTCTATGATACTTAGAAAGAGTTGTTGAGAGTTTTAATCCTAGGTTTTTGGCGATTTCTTTATGCTTAAGGCCTGAAACCGCATATAAAAGAATTATTTCTCTTTCTTCATCATCTAAGATCTTAAGAGCTGTTTCTAAAACAATTCTGTCTTCATAATCTTTAACATATGAAAACTTAAGATCATCTTCTATTATTTCTGTTTCATAGTTAACTTCTCTTTTGCCTTTTCTTAAACTAGATAAATACAAATTTCTTGCTATCGTGAACATCCAAGCTAAGGGTTTGCCCATTGGTTTATATAAATGAGCTGATGCCATAATTTTTATGTAAGTCTCTTGCATTAAATCAAGTGTTTTGTCATGATTTTTAACTATTGATAAAACATAGGCATATAAAGTTCTCTCTGTTTGGTGGTATAATTCTTCTAGAGCAGCCATATCGTTATTACCAATTCGCTCAAATAACTTTTCATCTATAATGTTATTATATTTATTATTACTATTCTTATTTTTATTACTAGCATTTTTATCATTATCTTCAAATACAAAGGAAAATAAAAGCATCTTTTCAACTCCTTCTACTAATATAACGCAACAAGTCTATATTTAATTGCATCAATTTTGAAATTATTTAAAAAAATATAAGGAATTTATCCGAGTTACTTATTAACAGTTGTAGTAATCTCGTCTAGACCCCTTATGTTTTATCTATAAATAACATTTAATAATTACTAAATTAAACTTTTCTTATAAAAGAACCTCTAAATATTTTAGTAATATTTTGTCTACACGGAACTTTCTCGCATAATCCATAAGTAATTTAATATTTCTATCAGTTCGCTTTGCGTAATTCTTTAAAGCTTCTTGGAATATCTTACTTTCTATATCATTTCTACTTCTAATAACATCACAAATAGTACGCTCAATATTATAAGTAGGTATCTCATGGCCTGTATCTATCTTCTTGTACATTAAACCAAGTTCATGAAGTTCTGACTTTATTGTAAAGACTCTTATACCTTCTGCTGTTAAATTAGAGGGGTTATAACCTGTTTTAACAGTCACTGTGTGTTCACTAGGTGTAGAGCTAATCATATTATGAAGATACAAGGCACTTTCATGGGAGAAAACAACTTGTTTACTCCTAAGGCTAATTATATACATAGAGTCTAGTGAAGCCTTAGGGGAAGCAAATATACCGTGAGCTAGTTTTTTGAAGTTATGTTCATCAAGATACTTATATAAAGTTGGCTTTGAAATCCCTATATCTATAGCATCACAAGTTTGAATAATACCCTTTTGTTCCTCAATTAATTGGTCTAGTTTATTTTCGTATGACATTATCCTCATTCCTTTCATACTAAGATTATAAACACCTTTAGTATTAAAGTAAATCATTATGGTAGATTTTACAAAGTCTTTGCAATATAAAATCGATAGGAATATCTTCCTGCATAAACCAGAAAGACTATACCTATTCAATCTTATTTTTGGTCTTTTAATAATTTAAAAACGATTATATAAAAGTTATCTTAAGCAACTTAAGTATCTTTCTACATCCTTTATAACCACATCTTTATATGGGCTAAGCAAAACTACATGACCACCCTTTTCATATAACTTCACCTTTTTATTCTTGGATTTAATATTTTTATAAATGTAAGATACACTCTTAATTCTTGTAGTATCATCATCCTTGGTCTGCATTATCAAGAAGGGACAATAAATATTTCTAAACTTCCGTTTAGTAGTAATTAATATTTGAAGAAAATTAATCAATGAGATAAATGGAAACATACCTTTAGCCTGTG
>CAZOSE010000178.1:274-4528 GCA_964582385.1 uncultured Lachnospiraceae bacterium | reverse complement strand
TCTTGCCTTTTTTCTCAGTTCAGCTGGATCTTGTCTTACTGTTATTGAATGCATGTCTACTACAGAGAAAAAGCATTCATATTCTTCATTTAGGGAAACCCAGTTCTTTAAGGCACCTAAATAGTTTCCTAAAGTAAGGTTTCCAGTAGCTTGCATTCCACTATATAGCACTTTTTTGTCATTTATCATTATATTTACACCTCTATGTTTTTTATCAGTATTTAATAATTAAATAATATATCTAACTTTTATTCTATCATAAATTTTTATAAAAATACAGTATTATGTAAACTTTAGCCTATAAAGGCTCTTTGTTTATGATATTTTATACTATGTAATTTTAGTTACTATGTTATAATAATAAAAGCTAGTTAAAAAGTGATAACTTTTAATAAAAGACTTGAGAATCAAATCACCAATTAGAACTTTACATACAACTATTGAATTTTATATAGAGGAAAGGAAGGAATACGATGAAAGAAATAGCAAGCTTTACAATTGATCATATAAAGTTACAAAGGGGAGTTTATGTCTCTAGAAAAGATACAGTAGGAAGTGAGACCTTAACAACTTTTGACCTTAGAATGACTAGGCCTAATTTTGAACCTGTTATGAATACTGCAGAAATTCACACAATTGAGCACTTGGCTGCCACTTTTCTTAGAAATGATGATGAATATAAGGATAAAGTTATTTACTTTGGTCCTATGGGCTGTAGAACAGGATTTTATTTAATACTTGCAGGAGATTATACTTCTAATGATATCTTGCCTTTAATTATTAAAACCTATGAATTTATCAGAGATTATGAAGGGGTTATACCAGGTGCTACGCCAGAGGGTTGTGGAAACTATTTGGATTTGAATTTAAGTATGGCTAAATACCTAGCAGACCACTATTTAAGCAATACACTTTATAAGGCATCTGCCACAAACCTTGAATATCCAGCTATATTTACAAGCTGACTTTTTCTTATAAGTAATAATCCCCTTGTTTTTGAATATAGTGTAATAACGAACAGTAAATGGGGTGGTTTTGAGTAAGTTATGTCAAAGTTCGATTTGCATCATTCTTTAGAACTCCTTAGGGCTGCTTTTCCTTATCTAGATAGTCGCTCTAAAGATACCCTTGAACTGTTTTTAATTGCTGGAGACTTTTTTGAATGTTTAAATAAGCGTAGGAGCAAATCTTCTGTTTCAACCTTTAGCTTCCAAAAAGATGACCGGGAAGATAGAGATGAACTTGATATGCTAGGTTTGCTAAGTAGTCTTCGTGAAATTTGCTATGAAGAGGAAATAAAACTTATTGATTCCTTTCTAAACCTTGCAAACGTCATGGAAATGTATGAGACCTATTCCAATCTTTTTTCTATGATGTCTCCTGGTGGTGGTCTAGGGGGGTTAGGTAGTATGTTTGGAATGGGTGATGAAAGCTCCCCTGAAGATATGCTTGAAATGTTAAGTTTAATGCTTTCACCAGAAGACAAAGATACCATTGATAATTTAAGTATGGTTCTAAATATGATGAACACTCCAAGCAGCAAAGAGTCCGAAGAATATGATAAAGAATCTGATGCTGATTATGATAAAGAAGATTTAAATCTAAATAATGAACAAAGCTCAGATATTCAAGACGAAGATTCTTATAACTTCTATGAAGATAGCAATTATTACGATTCTAATATGGGCTATAAGGATTACTATGACAAGAATCTAGATAACACTAATCATCCAGACTGAGAACTTTATTATGAAAATACCTATATAATATATTATTTAGAAGGAGTGTATGATATATGAATGAATATTCATGGATGAGTCATCCTGCCATTAAAGACATTGAACCAGCAAAACTCGCACTTTTAGTTAGTTTCGCTGAAAGTGCACAAGGTAAAAAGCCTGATATGATTTTACCCCTACTTATGCAAGCAAATACTCAAATGAAATCACAAAACTTAACTTTTTCAAAAGATGAACAAGATTTGTTAATTGAAGTTCTAACAAACGGTATGCCGCCAGAAGATAAGGCCAAAGTAAACATGATAAAATCTTTCGCAGCTAGAAACAGAAGAAGCAAATAAAAGGACGGATAATTGATACAATATTATAGGGTTGGTGGTAATAAAGGTTATTAAAGACATTGTCTATAAAAGACTGTTTTCAAACCTTTACTACCATCAACCCTATTAAATAATACTAATTAATTTAATATATAGTTTTATTCTTATTTTATAACTATATTTACTATTTTACCTGGTACATATATTTCTTTTATAATATCACCAGTTAATCTGCTTGCTACTTCTTCCTTAGCAGCTTCAAGTATTGACTCTTTGGAACTATCAGCATCAACCTTGATGATTGAACGTGTTTTACCATTAATTTGAACAGGTATATTAATTTGTGAATCTTTCATTTTACTCTCGTCATATTCAGGCCATTCTTCCTTAAATACACTCTTTGTATGTCCAAGTTGAGACCATAACTCTTCTGCTAAGTGTGGTGTGAAAGGTGCTAGTAAAATCAGCATTAATTCAAGAGTTTCCTTGTCAATTCCTTTTTCTTTCTTAGCTATATCAACTAAGTTATTAGAAAATTCCATGAATCCACTTACAACAGTATTTAGGCTAAAGTTGTTTAAACGATGAGTAATTTCATAAATCATTTTATGTCTTGTTCTTATCATATCAGGTGTTGCATTTACATTACTATCTTTGTTTTCCATAATTAAATTCCAAACACGTCTAATGAAGCGATAAACACCATCAATTCCCCTATCATCCCATTCAGAATCTAATTCTGGAGGTCCAACAAATAGTTCATATAATCTTAATGAGTCACGGCCATATTCACGAACTAATTCATCAGGTGATACAGTATTTCCTTTTGATTTACTCATTTTGGCACCATCTTTACCAATCATTCCTTGATTAAATAATTTTTCAAATGGCTCATCAAAATCTAAAACTCCTATATCATTTAAGAACTTAGTATAAAATCTTGAGTATAACAAGTGAAGAACTGCATGTTCTACCCCACCTACATACATATCCACAGGTAAGAACTTATTAGCTTTTTCTTTTGAAATTAATTCTTTATCATTTTGGTTATCTACGTATCTTAAGAAATACCATGATGAACCCGCCCATTGAGGCATAGTGTTTGTTTCTCTTTTTGCTGGAGCTTTACAAGTTGGGCAAGTAGTATTTACCCATTCTAGAACATCTGCAAGTGGAGATTCACCTGTACCTGTTGGTTTATAATTATCAACTTCAGGAAGAACTACCGGTAGGTCTTCTTCTGGAACTGGTACAGTACCACAGTGATCACAGTGGATAATAGGAATTGGCTCTCCCCAGTAACGTTGTCTGGAAAATACCCAGTCTCTTAACTTGTAGTTCTCCAGAATTAATCATAATTCCTGGTTCTGTGTAGGCTTCAGTTAAGTTTTGAATTTCATTTCCATCTTTAGCTATAACCTGAACTATTGGTAAGTCAAACTTAGTAGCAAATTCAAAGTCTCTTTCATCATGAGCAGGCACACACATTATTGCCCCTGTTCCATAATCTATTAGTACATAATCAGAAATCCAGATTGGTACTAGTTCATTATTTACTGGATTATGGGCGTAGCTTCCTGTAAATACGCCTGTCTTTTCTTTGTCTTGTAATCTATCTACAGAAGATTTTAAGGATGCCTTATAAATATAACTATCAACCTCATCTTGATGTTCGTCTGTAGCTATTTTTGAAGCTAGCTCATGTTCTGGTGCAAGTACCATAAATGTTGAACCATATAAGGTATCTGGTCTAGTTGTAAAGACTTTGATTTTTTCATCTGTTTTATCAACAGGGAAATCAATTTCTGCTCCAAAACTTTTACCAATCCATTCAGCCTGCATCTTTTTAACTTTTTCAGGCCAGTCTAACTTATCTAAGTCTTCTAATAGACGCTCAGCATATGCTGTGATTTTTAACATCCATTGCCTTAGGTTTTTCTTTGTTGCTTCAGACCCACATCGTTCACAAACACCGCCCACTACTTCTTCATTGGCAAGACCAGTTTTGCATGATGGACACCAATTTATAGGCATTTCCTTCTCGTATGCTAAGCCTTCTTTAAACATTTTAACAAAAATCCACTGTGTCCACTTATAAAATTCTGGATCAGTAGTGTTAACTTCCATGTCCCAGTCATAAATTGCTGCAATATCTTTAAGTTCCTGTATTTCTTTATCAATATCTTCTAATGCTT
>CAZOSE010000178.1:0-264 GCA_964582385.1 uncultured Lachnospiraceae bacterium | reverse complement strand
TATCTTTAAGTTGTTCCTTAATGTTTGCAACATTCTCCTCTGTAGCTACTCTTGGATGTACTCCATGTTGGATAGCATAGTTTTCTGCTGGAAGACCAAAAGCATCCCATCCCATTGGGTGTACTACGTAATAACCTTGTAGTAGTTTATATCTACTCCAAACATCACTTATTACATATCCTCTCCAGTGTCCAACATGAAGCCCACTACCTGAAGGATAAGGGAACATATCAAGACAGTAATATTTTTCTTTGGATTCATCTT
>CAZOSE010000177.1:0-4554 GCA_964582385.1 uncultured Lachnospiraceae bacterium | reverse complement strand
TTTTTGATGCATCGCACCCCTTTTGCCTTATGATAGGACTATATAACTGGACTGGACTGAATTAAAGTCATATCACCTGAAAGAGTGTAATCTTTATAACCATTTGGTATAATAAAGCTATCACCTTTATGTATAGGTACACCGTTAATTTCACCAGTTCCTTTTATAACATTCGTAATTGTAAAAGGTTCTGATTGCTCCACATATATTTGACCTTGTAATTGAATCTTTCTAACCTTATAGTATCTTGTTGTAATGAAATCTTCAATTATCCCATCATCTAACCTTGTGATATTTACCTTGTTTCTTGAATAGTTTTGTGGACAAGTAATTACATCAATACTTTTATCAATATGTAAGTCCCGTGGTTTTCCCTCGGATATTCTATCGTAGTCATACAACCGATATGTAACATCACTGTTTTGTTGTATTTCAAGAATTAATGTTCCGGCCTTTATGGCATGGACAGTTCCAGGTTCAATCTGGAAGAAGTCACCTTTTTTTATTGGAATTTCTTTAATTAATTCTTTCCATTTGCTATTATGTATCATATCTTTAAGCATATTCTTATCTTTAGCATTGTGACCAATTATAATATTAGCATCTTCTTCGCAATCAACAATATACCAACATTCTGTCTTACCTAATGAACCGTTTTCGTGTTTGAAAGCATAATCATCATCTGGATGAACTTGTATACTTAAGTCATTTTTTGCATCTATTATTTTAACAAGTAAAGGAAAATCACTTTCTTGCATATTACCGAACAATTCCCTGTGATTTTCCCATAAGGTACTTAGGTGTTTGCCCTTAAACTTTCCGTTTTTTACCATGGAATCACCGTTTTCGTGAGCACTTACCACCCATGCTTCCCCAACTTTATCGCTTGGTAAATCACAACCGTAAAAAGTTCCTATACGGTCACCACCCCATATTTTTTCAAATACAATTGGTTCAAGAAATAGAATCTGATCCATACTCATATAACCTCCTAAGATAATAATATACTAAATATCTTACATGATACAATGTATTTGTCAAGATAATGCGGTTGGTTATGCTGCTAATCAAAGATGTGAAGTATTAGAAGCACAATGTTTTGTGCATCAGAAAAACACACAATGGAGGTATTGAGCATTAATTATAATAAAGTTTGTAAAAAGTATAATTATACCTTCCATTTTCCATCAAGTGTTATTATAATGAAAGCATAATGTGGTTTTGATTTAGAAAGGAATAATTGTATACCAATGAAAAATTTTTTGTATAATCAAGTTTATGAAAGCATAAAAAAACATATAATTGACTCGGAATTATTGCCAGGAAGTAAATTACATACGGAAGAAGAGTATACGCAGAAGTATGAAGTAAGTGCAATTACAATAAAGAAAGCATTAGAATTATTGGTGAATGAAGGGTATGTGTATCGTGTTCCCGGGAAGGGTACCTTTGTGTCTTCCCATCACCATACCAACCTTAATAATTCAAATGAATCTGAAGTTAAGTCCCAGACTTATTCTTCAACAAACAATCAAAAAGGTACACAAAGTATAACAAATATTAGTACTAATTCTAAAGAGGGTCTATCAACACAAAGGAATAACAATAAATATATAGGATTAGTTTTAGAACATGCTAGTTCTCCCTTTGGTTTAGATATGATGTTTTATATTGATCAAATAGCTCAAAAGGCAGGTTATAAACTTTGTATTCGTTTTTCCTATGGTGATAGGGAAAAAGAAGTGGAAGAAATAAAATTTTTATGTTCACTAGGAGTATCTGGAATCATTATTATGCCTTGTCATGGTAATCATTATAACAAATCAATATTAAAACTAGTTCTTGAAAACTTTCCAATTGTTTTGATTGATAAAAAGATGACAGGAATACCAGTGCCTTCTGTGCGCTCAGCAAGTGTAAGTGGAGTAAAGACTTTAGTAGAACATTTATATGAAAGAGGCTGTAGACGTATTGGGCTTATAACTTTAGATGTGAATGGGACAACTTCCCTGGTTGAAAGAAGAAAGGGTTTCTACTCAGGAATTAACCAGTTGGAATTAGAGGTATTAGAGGAGTGTGTACTTCCTCACGACACAGACTTTTTAGATAGTGCCCCAGCAGTAGAACATATAGAGGGAATCCGTAGTTACTTAGATAGAATGAAGGGTGAATTAGATGGAATAGTTTGTACAGAGTTTGGTATAATATCAGCTCTAGTGCAAGGAGCAAAAGAAGCAAATGTTAAGATAGGAGAAGATTTTAAAGTTTGCTGTATTGATGAGGATTATCTTGCTCCTAGAGGATATACTTTCACCCATATGAAGCAAGATGAAAAAGAAATAGCAAAGGAATCAATACGTATTATAACAAGTCTAATATCAGGAGAGAGAATAGAAAGTGAAGATTTTGAGATACAAACTAAGTTCTTAAAAGGAGAGACTACTTAAAATCTATATACTAAATACCAAAACAAGGAGAAAACATAATGGAATCTATATTAAAAAAAGGACAAACATTATTATTTCAAGGAGACAGTATCACTGATTGTGGAAGGGATAGAAGTAACATAAATTCCCTAGGTAATGGATATGCTGCTAAAGTAGCAAAAATGTATGATCTATTGTTCCCTGACAATGATATAAGGTTTATTAATAAGGGCATATCTGGTAATAGGGCAAAAGACTTAGTATCACGTTATGATGAAGATTTTAAGGATATTAATCCTGATTTTATATCTATACTAATAGGAGTAAATGATACTTGGAGGAGATATGACTCTAATGATCCTACTAGTACCGAAAGTTATAAAGAGTCATTTAGGACTTTATTAGCAAAAATTAAGAAGGATATGCCTAATACCAAGATATTAATATTGGAACCCTTTGTTTTATATTCTCTAACTGACCGTAAAAAGTGGCGTGAAGATTTAGACCCTAAGATAGATGTTGCAAGAGAACTAGCAAAGGAATATGCTGATTATTATCTGCCTTTAGATGGAATATTAGCAAGGGCAGAAGTTGAAGAATATGATTGTAAAGAAATAGCGGAAGACGGTGTTCATCCTACTGAAATTGGCCATAGTATTATAGCTAGGGAATATATGAAGATATTAACAAGGTAATAGGCCTAAAAAAGTGAGAGATAGAACTCATACGAGTTCTATCTCTCACTTTTTAGTTAAAACCTTTGCATTTTCGAAATAGAGACATCTATCCAGAACAATTATAGATTTAGTATAGATGTATTATAAAATCTATTGTTTAAATGAACTATTTGAAGAAAAGAACCACTTAATTTCTTAAAGTTGGACTAGATAAATAGAATTAGGATATAAATAGAATATACAATATGTGAAAAAAGCTCATGAAATAAAAAACACCTTGAAAATCGTATGATAATAGTTTGCTATATGAATACAATGTTAAATTACTAAAGCTATCTGCTATTTACGGTGGTAATGCTTCCGGAAAAACAAATTTAATTAAATCTTTAGATTTCTTTAAGTTTATAGTACTAGAAAAACTTCCTACAAATATAGCCGCATCCTATTTTAGAGAATTAGAAAATAATAAAGACAAACCATCAAAGTTTGAAATTGAATTCTCTAAAAATGAATCCATATATGCATATGGAATAGAAATTTTATGTAACAAAAGAAAGTTTTAGCTGGTTTCAAGAAGATTTAAGGATATATTTTCCTGACCAACCAATCACAGGATTTGACTATATAATAAAAGGGGATAATAGAAAGAGTGAGGACATTAGTAAATTAATCGCATCTTTTGATACAGGAATAAGTAATGTGTCAATGGAGAAAACAAATGCTGATGAACACGAGAATAGCCTTCCTAAAGAGATAATTGAAAATATTGTATCTGATTATAGAGAGAGGCTAAGTAGTCCTAATATAGAAAAAATAGATGCTGTGAAATTACGTACTTATGAAGACTTTTTTCAGATAACTAATATTGTAGAAGATAATTATGATTTAGAAACGATTAAATTATATCATGGTAATAGTAGTGTTAAATATGATTTTCGTGATGAATCAGATGGAACAAGAAGACTATTTGACTTGATAGATATATTGCTAATAAACGAAGACAACAAAGTATTTGTTGTAGACGAGTTGGATAGAAGTCTTCATCCAAACTTAACGTATAGATTTATAGAACTATTCTATGAAATTGCTAAAGAAAAAAATACTCAGCTAATTTTTACTACTCATGAATCTAAAATTATGGATCTAGAGTTAGTTAGACAAGATGAAATCTGGTTCGTTGAAAAGAACAGAAACAACGAAAGCGAGTTGTACTCGTTAGATGTATTTAAAGAAAGATATGATAAGAGAGTTGAAAAGGCTTATTTAGAAGGTAGATATGGAGCAATCCCTGTATTTGGAAGTTTTGAAACATATGTAAATATGGTAAGTGAGGCCTGAGGTATGGCTTTACGTGAGAAAAAATCTACAAAACAACGACATATAGAGTTCGTAGAAAGAGAACAAAAGAAAAAAATATTTATTGTTGCTGAAGGAGATAAAACTGAGATAAA
>CAZOSE010000176.1:0-4575 GCA_964582385.1 uncultured Lachnospiraceae bacterium | reverse complement strand
TTAATAAAGATTTTACTGGTTTAATTAAACTTGGAGTATTTGCTGTAATTTTAAACATCATATATGTAATATTAGTTAAGTCAAGAATGTATATAATGTCGAAGGTTTCCAATGAAGTACTTATGGTGATTAGACAGGAATTATATATTCATATTCAAAAGCTAAGTTTTTCTTTCTTTGATAGTAGGCCTACAGGTAAAATACTTGCAAGAATTATAGGGGATGTTAATTCACTAAAAAATGTACTTTCTAATAGTGTTACTACCTTAATTCCCGATTTCATAACTATAGTAGCTGTTGTGGCTATTATGTTTACAAAAAACTACCAACTAGCTTTAGCTTCTCTAATAAGTTTACCGATATTAATTATAGGGATGTGGTTGATTCAAGTTTATTCCCATGTTAGGTGGCAAATCCATAGAAACAAGAACTCAAATTTAAATGCTTTTATACATGAGTATGTATCAGGAATCCGAATCATTCAAAGTTTCACTGCAGAAGATGAGTCTTCAGCTAGTTTTTCTCAGAATGTAAAAGAGCACCGAGAATCTTTTGTAGATGCAATACTATTATCTGATGCCTTTGGACCTGTAATAGATATTTGTTGGGCAATAGGAACCTTTGCCTTATACTATACGGGAGTAAAACTTATAGGAAGGGAATCAGTTCCTGTTGGAACCTTAATTGCCTTTGGCTCCTATATATCTATGTTTTGGCGCCCTATCATGAACTTAAGTAACTTTTATAATCAATTAATAACAAATATATCTTCAGCTGAGCGAATCTTTGAGATCTTAGATACATCAGTTGAAATTGCCTCATCTGAGGATGCAATTACTTTAACTGATGTAGAAGGTGATGTTCGATTTGAGAACGTAACTTTCTCATATGATGACAAGGTTAAAGTATTAGATAATGTTAGTTTTCATGTAAAACCAGGTGAAACAATTGCCCTTGTAGGACCTACTGGTGCAGGAAAAACAACTGTTATCAATTTAATTAGTCGTTTTTATGATAATCAAGAGGGTAATATCCTTATAGATAATCATAATATTAAGGATATATCCCTAGATAGCCTAAGGGAACAAACGGGAGTAATGACCCAAGATAACTTTTTGTTTACAGGAACTATAAAAGATAATATTAGATACGGCAAATTAGACGCTAGTGATGATGATATTATAAATGCAGCAAAGGCTGTAAATGCACATGACTTCATAATGAAGCTCGAAGATGGTTATGATACCAAGTTACAAGAAAGAGGTATTGGCCTTTCCATAGGACAAAGGCAATTAATAGCCTTTGCAAGAACTATGATATCTATGCCAAAGGTTCTTATTCTTGACGAAGCTACATCCAGTATAGACACCCAGACAGAGATTCTAGTTCAAAAGGGAATAGATACTTTATTAAAGGGTAGAACTTCTTTTGTTATTGCCCATAGATTATCAACAATTGAGAAGGCAGATCGTATCTTTGTAATTGATGATGGAATAATTAAGGAAGAAGGAAGTTCTAGTGAACTTATAGATAAAAAGGGCTTATATTACGATTTATATATGGCTCAATTTAAAAATATGTAAAAATATTAAAATAATATAAAGATTAAAACAGAATAAAGATTAAATAATAAGAGTCGATTTTAAATTTGATGTAGTATATAAATCGACTCTTTTCCTGTAACTTTTCATTTGTTATAAGCTTAGTCAAATAAATGATATTAAATGATGATTTTTTCATATATTAGAGAAAAATACTTAAAAAACTTTTAAAAACCAAAAAAGTGTTTGACAAATGGAACAAAAGGTGATATTTTTAATATATTAATTAAAAAGATATTAAACCTATGAGAAAGAGTAGTAAGCTTTAGTATGACATTATAGAGAGTCGTGGCAGGTGGAATACGACATGAAGTCTTTAGCTGAATGGACTTTCGAGGGCAGCCCGAACTAATAGTAGGAGCTGACGGAAACCATAACCGTTATTGTATGGCGCATATGTTAGTATGTGATTAAGTGGATTTAGGTCAAATTGAGTGGTACCGCGGATAATATTCGTCTCAAGTAATTTATTACTTGGGGCTTTTTTTATTTTATTTTGCAAAGTTCCACAGTCCAGCTGAAAGAAACTAACGTATCAAGCATATTAACTATCATTTATTCAAAATCAAGGAGGATTTCAAGATGAAAAAGAGAATTACATTATTAGCTACGTTGGTATTAGTTTTTGTTTTGTTTGTTGGGTGTGGTAACAATAATGATGATATGTACACGATTGGTATAGCCCAGTTTGCTGAACATGGTTCATTAGATAATTGTAGAGAAGGAATTATATTAGGTTTAGAAGAATCAGGCCTAGTAGAAGGTGAAGACTTTAAAATAAAATATGAAAATGCACAAGCAGACGGACCTATTTCTAATCAAATTTCTACTAACTTTGTAGCGAATAAAGTTGACTTAATTGCAGCAATCGCAACACCAATGGCACAAAGTGCATACAGTGCAGCCAGAGATACTGATATTCCTATTATATATTCAGCAGTTACAGATCCTGTGTTAGCGGAAATTGCTAGTGAAGATAAAATGCCCGTGGGAAATATTACAGGAACAAGCGACAAGTTACCAATTAAAGAACAATTAGAAATGATTCGAGGAATATTACCAGATGCAAAATCGATCGGAATTATGTTTAGTACCAGTGAAGTAAATTCCATTTCTGCAATTAAAGAATACAAAGAATTAGCAACGAATTATGGATTTGACATAGTTGATCTTGGAATTGCTGCTACTTCAGATATTCCATTAGCTGCAGATAGCTTACTTGAACAAGTAGATGTTATTTCTAATTTAACAGATAATACAGTTGTTAGCTCACTTCCCTTATTGTTAGATAAGGCTAAGGAAAAAGGGATTCCTGTATTTGGTAGTGAAATTGAACAAGTAAAAATAGGAAGCTTAGCTGCTATGGGAATTGATTATATAGAGCTTGGCATACAAACAGGTAAAATGGCAGCACAAGTATTAAAAGGTGAAAAAGAGGCTAGTGACATGGCATATGAAGTATTTACAAATCCCTCTTTATATATAAACACACAAGTAGCAGAAGAACTTGGAATAACCATACCAGAAGAATTAGTTGGCACAGCAAAAGAAGTATTTACAGTTATAGAAGAACCGGCTAATTAGGTTAAAGATTATAAATATTTAAAATGTTCATGCTAATTATTTGAGATTAACTGATAATTATAAAGCTAAGAGGGGTAAAGACATGTTAACAATATTAATAGGAATTTTAGAGCAAGGATTTATATATGGAATATTAGCACTAGGTATTTATATAACTTTTAGAATCCTAGACTTCCCTGACCTTTCAGTAGATGGTACATTTCCATTAGGAGGAGCAATTACAGCATCACTTATTACACATGGAGTAAATCCATGGTTAACACTAATAGCTTCTTTTATGGTTGGGGCTCTTGCAGGAGTGTTTACAGGTCTAATTCATGTAAAACTAAAGGTAAGGGATATGCTATCAGGGATGATTGTAATGACAGGTCTTTATTCAATTAATTTAAGAATTGCAGGAAAGGCTAACCTTCCTATATTCTCTAAAGAAACCATATTCGATAATGCATTATTTAATGAAATACCAAAAGAAGTCAAACCTTTTTTAGTTGTTATAATATCATTTGTTATTTTAATAATAATGAAAGTTTTACTCGATCTTTATTTAAATACAAAATCAGGTTATTTACTAAGAGCAGTTGGAGATAATGCAACATTTGTAACTTCCCTTGCAAAAGACAAAGGAACTATAAGAATAGTTGGATTATCTATTGCAAATGGATACGTTGCCTTAGCAGGTAGTATTTATACTCAAAGGAATGGTTTCTTTGAAATAAGTACTGGTACAGGAACTATGATTATGGGACTGGCAAGTGTAATTATGGGACTTAAACTTTTTCAAAACCTATCAGTTGTGAAAAAGACAAGTGCAGTAATACTTGGTGCTATAGTTTATCAAGGAAGTGTGGCCATAGCAATAAGCCTTGGAATGCCAGCATCAGACCTAAAACTAATTACAGCAATATTATTCTTAATAGTTTTAATACTTAGCAATAATGAGAAAAAAAAGAAGGTGAAAGACAATGCTTGAGTTAAAAAACATAACAAAATACTACAACACTGGAACAATTGATGAAATGGGGATATTTAAAGGATTTAATCTTGAAATAGAAGACAAAGAATTTGTAGCTGTGGTAGGAAGTAATGGTTCAGGCAAAACGTCACTACTTAATATTATTTGTGGAAGTATTCCTATAGATAGGGGTAGGATAATAATTAATGATACAGATATTACTAATATGTCAGAACATAAAAGACAAAAAAAAATAGGTCGTGTTTATCAAAATCCAACAATGGGAACCTGTCCTAATCTGACAATATTAGAAAACATGTCATTAGCAGATAATAAAAATAAAGTTTTTGGTATCACAAGAGGAACGGATAAAAAACAAATTAATTTCTATAAAGAAAGACTGAGGTTAAGCTGTGATTAAAGAAAATATTAAAATTG
>CAZOSE010000175.1:0-4579 GCA_964582385.1 uncultured Lachnospiraceae bacterium | reverse complement strand
TTTAAATTACTTAACATTAAAGCATAAGGCCTTGGTGCTCCTACTTCTTCTGGAACATAAAGTCCTGTAAGCCTACTTTTTACAAATCCCTCTGGAATATCTTCTTCTGGTGCTTCTGTTTCTTCTTCCGTCTCTTTAATACTTTCTTCTGTGACCTCAACTGACTCACTCGGTTCAGGCGTAGCCCCTACATCATCTTTAGCCTTATTAGAACAACCGCCCAAAACAAGTATCCCTGTTAAAATCACTATTAGCCCTAAGTACTTTTTCATAATATCCCACTACCTCCTGATTTGTAATTCATTCAAAATATTATCCTGTTTTGTTTCCATAATAAGGCTTGTCTCTTCATCAATATGATCATATCCAAACAAATGTAACATACTATGGGCTACTAAAAAACCTAATTCTCTTACCATGGAGTGGCCGTATTCATTTGCCTGTTCAATTATCTTATCGACTGATAAGATAATATCTCCTAGCATTAACTCACCTGTTTCAGGATTAAAATAATCATTAGTTTCTTCATCTAAGGCATAAAAGTCACTAGGTTCATTGTAATCAACCATAGGAAATGATAATACGTCTGTAGGTGAATCAATATTTCTAAATCTTTTGTTAATATCTTGTATTGCTTCATTATCAGTTAGAAGTACACTAAGTTCAACTTTATAAGGACATTTTTCTAGTTCCAATGATTTGCTTACTACTTTTTCTATAATATTCTTATAATCAAGATCTAGTACAATTTCGCCTTCGTATTCAATGTAAATTGTCATATGATTTATCCTTCTTTATATTTAATAATTACTTCTTATATCTTTTGTGGCGACCTGATACCATTTTCCTGTTAGACTTCTGGCCAGATTCCCTTTTTCTTTGATTTTGACTTTTGTCATAAGAATCATAAGCTTTAACTATTTTTTGAACTAGGGGATGTCTTACAACGTCTTTATCTGTAAGATAGGAAAATCCAATATCATCAACCTTACTTAAAACTCTTATAGCGTTTTCTAAACCAGACATACTCCCATATGGTAAATCCTTTTGAGTTAAGTCACCATTAACTACAGCCTTCGAACCATAACCAATCCTAGTTAAAAACATTTTCATTTGTTCAGGAGTTGTATTTTGTGCTTCATCCAAAATAATAAAGGAATTATCTAGTGTTCTACCTCTCATGTATGCAAGAGGTGCTACTTCTATTAAGCCTTTTTCTACATTTCTTAAAAAAGCTTCATTTCCCATTATCTGATTAAGTGCATCATATAAGGGGCGTAAGTAAGGATCAACCTTACTTTGTAGGTCTCCCGGTAGAAATCCAAGTTTTTCACCAGCTTCAATAGCAGGGCGTGTTAAGATAATCTTATTAACCTCATCATTTTTAAAGGCTGTAATTGCCATAGCCATTGCAAGGTATGTCTTTCCTGTTCCTGCAGGACCAATGCCAAAGGTTAACATCTTTTTACGGATTAAATCAACATATCCTTTTTGACCTAAAGTCTTTGGTTTTATAGGTCTTCCATTTATCGTATGTGCTATTATATCCTTATCTATTTCAATTAGCGAACCCGATTCATTATCCATAGACAATAAATAATTAACATTTTGGTCAGTAATTGTATTGCCCTTTTTTGAGAGTTCATATAATTCTTCTAATATTTCTTTTGCTTTAGTTACATTAGGGCTACTACCTACTAATTTAATATCATTATCTCGTGTTACCAAAGTAACACCTAGTGTTTTTTCTATATTTTTTATATAAGTATCAAATTGACCAAATATATTCTTTTGATGCTGGGCAGGTATATCAATCACTATTTCCAATAAGCTCATCTTCTTCGTTCCTCCATTCACTTTCATATACTGTTTTATAATCAACAATAGACTCTTCTACTATTATCTTTCCTTTTACAGTACTGGAATCTTTGTTAACATAATACTCAATATCCATATCATGTATTATAACATCATTTTCTTTTAAATGGCTTAAAACTCTATTTAAATTAGATTTTCCAAGATTTATTGCTTGGTCTTTAGTATAGACTTTATCTTGTTTTATATATTCATCGTATTTAACTATTGTCATGCTAATTGGTAAGTAAAAATTAGAAATTGGTTGTAAAACAATTTCCTCGGTAATTATATCATAATTCTCATATGAAATTCCAGGTTTATATAAATTTAATTTTTTGGAAAGGATATTTATACTATAAGACCTCTTACCTTTCCCTGTATAGTCTTTATTAATATAAGCTAAGGGGAAATTATCTTCATATTCATAATATGTTTTAGCCTCTATATCAGCATCAGAATAAACAGGTTCTTTTGATACTATAATCTCATTATCTCCAATAACATCAACTACTCCAGAAACAAGTATATCTCCTTTTTTTACTATATCACCAATCTTAACCATAGGTGTTCCCCTTCTTGTTATCATATGAGTAATAATTCCATCTTTTGAGGCAATAATATGGCTAGGGTTTTCATTTACAACTTCCTTCTTTGGCATAGTGGTTTCTTTTATATTTACTATCAAATTAGTTCCTTTGATCTCGGCAGATACCCAACCTATATCAGTATAAGCTTCTCTAATGTTTTCTTCAATTTTTCTACAATCAATATCTTTAATTTGTTTACTAATATAAATGTCTTGGCTTTCAAGAAACTGCAATATAGTCTCTTGTGTATAAATCCTACCACCTTCAATACTAATATTCCATATATTAAGGGATAGCATATAAATAAGCAAGGAAAACAAAAAAACTCCAAACACAAAAGCTTTTTTCTTTCTATACTTATGAATAACAAAGGGAAGTCCTATTTTACTTATAATTATTGGCCTAGTATGTGATTTTTTAGATATAGGTTTTAATGCCTTAAAATTCTTTGCTAGCATTTCGAACTGATAGCAACCATCAATATTTTTTAAGTTCCATATGTATATATTATTATTCTTACAAAGATTAATAAATCTTTCAGGATACCCACCTTTTATAATTATTACTATATAACCGAAGAGCCATCTTATAATCTTTCTAAACATATTGGCCTCCTAAATACTTATTCATTAATATTTCTATACTCAATCTGCGTAAATCTACCAGCTATTTTCATTTCATCATTAGCAAAATAGGATATCTTCAAATTTCCTCCTTGGATAAGTATAACACCAACGTTTGTTGTGAATTTTATATTAGAGTTTGTATATTCGATTATTCTCTTATAATTTTCAACGCTAATCTCTGCGTTTCCTATTACAGTTAGAGTTGGAGCTCCTGTTAGTATGTCAGAAGGTAGGTTTAATGTACTTGACAATATGTTAAGATAAGTTTCTCGTTCTTTATCCTCTTCTTTTTCTTTTTTTTTAATTCTTTTATAGAACGAACCAAATAATGACTTTTTGTTTTTTTCATGATTTGATTTGAATTTATTCTTCATTTACACCTCACCAAACTATTTTACACTACTATAAAATATATGGAGAAATATAATGTTCTATTACTGGTTTATTAATCATAATTAGTATTGTTAGATGATTCGGGGTAAAAAGTCCAATTTAATCTGTTAAATGAATACGGTTGAGTTTATATAGAGAACGTATTATGAGGACTTTTGGCCCGAAATATTAAAATTAAGTATAGAAAAGCCCTAGTAAATTACAAATTATATAGTAATTTACTAGGGATTGTTTTAATTTTTACTTTTAATTGTTTTAGCTATTTCTATATTTTAATTATCCTTACTTTTGCTTTTACTTAAATTATTTTGATTTGTCGGACTTTTCTAGGGATTCCCAGATTCCGTTTAGGTATGCAATACCGAGTGCACGGTCATATAGACCATATCCTGCTCTTGCTTGTTCATCCCAGATCATACGACCGTGGTCTGGACGAATATAAACATCAGGGGCAGTTTCGTAAATTGCACGTATAACTTCATACATATCTAGGTCACCATCTGATGAAAGGTGGGATGATTCACGGAATGTTTTATCTCCTAGGTATTTTACGTTTCTTACATGACAACATGCGATACGATCCATTTCACCAAAGTGACGGATAGCTGCTGGGATATCATTGTCTGGGGAAGAACCTAGGGAGCCTGTACATAAGCATAGGCTATTAGCTGGACTATCAACTAATTTAACAATTTTATCGAAATGTTCTTTACTATGAGCAATTCTTGGTATACCAAATACTGGCCAAGCTGGATCATCTGGATGTACTGCCATTCTAATCCCTACTTCTTCACATGTTGGTATTATTGCTTCTAGGAAATACTTATAGTTTTCTAAAAGTTTTTCTGAATCTATTGATTCATATTGTTTTAATACAGTTTCTAGTTCTGCTAAACGCTCTGGTTCCCATCCAGGTAGTGTAAATCCTCCTGATGATTCAGCAGTTTTTTGAACTAGCATTTGAGGAGTCATTCCTTCTAACTCTTTTTGATCATAATACAATGAAGTAGAACCGTCTTCTGGGATCTCTCTATTAAGATCAGTACGTAACCAATCAAACACAGGCATAAAGTTGTAAACTATAACCTTAATTCCACATTGTGCAAGGTTTTTTAT
>CAZOSE010000174.1:0-4648 GCA_964582385.1 uncultured Lachnospiraceae bacterium | reverse complement strand
TTCAGGTGTAGCTATAGTTACGCCATTTAAAGAAAACAAAGAGGTAGATTTTGACAAACTAGGAGAGCTTATAGAGTTTCATATTGGCAATGGAACAGATAGTATAATCATCTGTGGAACTACAGGTGAGGCTTCCACACTAACTCATGATGAACATATAGAATGTATTAGGTATACAGTAGATAAGGTTAATAAGAGAATTCCAGTTGTAGCAGGTACAGGTTCAAACTGTACAAGTACAGCAATTTCTTTATCACAAGAGGCTCAAAGTGCTGGTTCAGATGCCTTATTGGTTGTTTCTCCATACTATAACAAAGCGACACAAAAAGGTTTAGTAGCACACTATGCAGATATTGCTAGTGCAGTTGACCTTCCTATTATTATGTACAACGTACCAAGTAGAACAGGCTGTAATATTGCAGCAAAAACTGCTGCTACAATAGTAAAAGAAGTAGATAATGTAGTAGGTATGAAAGAAGCTAGTGGTAATATATCTCAAATTGCAGAGTTAATGCATTTAACTCAAGGTGATATTGATTTATATTCTGGTAACGATGATCAGATTGTACCTTTACTTTCACTAGGCGGTATCGGAGTAATATCAGTTATTGCTAATATAGCTCCAAGACAAACCCATGATATGGTTATGAAATATCTTGAAGGTGATGTTATAGGAAGTCGTGACCTACAGTTAAAGTATTTAGCAATAATTAATGCAATCTTCTGTGAAGTTAACCCTATTCCTGTAAAAGCTGCTATGAATATGATGGGAATGAATGTTGGTGGAGTTAGAATGCCACTTACAGACCTAGAGGCTCACAACGAAGAACTTGTAAGAAATGAATTGTTGAAGGTTGGACTTATTACTCTATAGAATACTTGAAGGAGAAAGATATGACTAGGATTATACTAAGAGGCTGTAATGGAAGAATGGGTCAGGCAATTACCCAGATATTACAGTCAGATGATAAAGCACAAATTGTAGCAGGTATAGATGTTGCCGGTGAAAAGAAGAACGATTATCCTGTATTTAAGACATTCAACGATTGTGATATTGAAGCAGATGTAATTGTAGACTTTTCTTCTCCTGATAATCTTGAAGAAGAGTTTAACTATTCAAAAGCCAACAATGTACCTGTTGTATTATGTACTACAGGTCTATCAGACGAACAAAACCAAATGGTAAGTGAAGTATCTAAGGAGGTAGCTCTACTCCAATCAGCCAACATGTCTATCGGAATTAACATGCTATTAAAACTGCTTAAATTAACATCCAAAGCTTTAACAGACTCAGGCTTTGATATTGAAATTGTTGAAAAACACCACAATCAAAAAGTGGATTCTCCATCAGGAACTGCATTAGCACTAGCCAATGTAATAAATGAAACCCTTAATGATGAATATCATTATGTATACGATAGAACACAACAAAGAAAAAAAAGAGATAAAAAAGAAATTGGTATGTCTGTTGTAAGGGGTGGCTCAATAGTTGGTGAGCATGAAGTGATATTTGCAGGAACAGATGAAGTTATAGAACTCAAGCATACAGCTTATTCTAGAAATGTTTTTGCTAAGGGTGCTATATCTGCAGCCTTGTTTTTAGCAAAGCAGGGGCCAGGTCTTTATAATATGGAAGACGTTCTAGGTTAAACAACAATTGTTGTAAAACTACAATATTAATAATAAGATAATATTGGAATACAAAACTATTTCAATAAATTAAGAGTATTAAAATCTCATATCAAAGAATTACAAAGTCTATTTTATACAATAGTCTGTTATTTTTGAAAATGAGAATTTAATACTCTTTTTTATATTTTGATTTTAAACAAGTCATAATCTTGTCCACTAAGCATATAATCTATTATACGTCTATATGTAATAAGGAGGGATATATATAAAATCAATCACATTAAAAACAAAACTAATTATATTGGGTATTGGAGCCTTATTACTAGTCTCTATATTTACTCTTAAGGTTGTTAAAGAATATAATGTTAATAAAGAAGAAGAAATAATTCTTCGTGATGGCAAGATGATGACTCTTAAAGAAGTAAAATATTTATTATCTTTCCTAGGCCTTGAAGAAGATGACTTTGAAGATATAAGTGATGCTAAACTTGAGGACAACCTAGCTGATGGTAATAAGCAAAGTGATGAGAGCTATAAATCTTCTAATAATATGCAAAGTGATGAAAGTCATAATCCTTCTGACAACGATGGTGATATTATAAAACTTGCAGAGAGATATCCCTACATTACTTTTAAGGATGTTACTAATATACTTCCTTTGCTAGCTGATAAAGTTGACTTAGACATAGAACTTGTGATGGAAGAAGTATCATTTCAAATTCAAGAAGAAAAACCCAACAAGGCAGTACTTGTCTCGGAATTCTTAGAGATATATGAAGAGGTTTTGGAATCAATTCCAGTTGATTCTAGACCAGTAAAAGAAAAGGAATTCTTAATCGTTGGGATACCTGATAGATTTAAGCAGGACATAGATAAGAAGATTATGGCTACTAATCAAGGAAATTTTGTATTTGATAATGCTCTTAACTATGATCCCTTTTATATAAACGGGAAATTAATAACAGAAATAAATGAAGAAGACAATAAAAAAGATGAAGGTAATATAAAAGATGGAGATAATATAAAAGATATAGATAAATCTGTGAAAGATAGAGATGAATCTAAGGAATATATAGATAATGAGACCAATAAATTTCATATTGAAGATTTTATAGATCATAAAATATCAGCTCTTGTAGCAGGTGAGGATTTAGTATATGTAAAAGAGATATTAAATGATGAGACAATACTTCATAATGCATGGATTACAAGCGGATCAGGCCAGATAGTAAAGGGTTTTGTCCATGAAGTTACCAAGGAATTTAACACTAAGTCTAACTTATCAGAAGAAATAAATGGAGTTGTAGGAGATTTAATTATTAAGAATAGGGAGATAGTTGGTATCCGTATAAAACCAGACAGAATAGAAGGTAAGGTCTTAGTGACTGAAAAAGAGTATATTGAAGTAAAAGGTTATGGTCAAATCCCTCTTGATGATAATTATAAAATATATAAGATTTATGGGGAGCTAGCCCAGGAGCTAACTAATAGTATCTTAGTCGGCTATGAAACAACAGATTTTATTGTAGCTGAGGGGAAAATAGTAGCAGCACTAATTAAAGAGGAAATTAAGGCTGAAAATATAAGGGTTCTTATAAAAACCAATAAATTCAGTGATTACTACCATAATGAAGTTTCATTTACTAGCAATAGCGACTTTACCATAGGATATGGAGACGAATCAATCCCTCAGGCTGCAGGCACGGTGATTAATGTAAGGGAAGGCGATGAACTATTAACAGATGGAAGGTTAACTATCAAAGCAAGCTCAGAGACCGGCAAAATTCAGCTTTTATCACTTGATAGAAGCCATGGGAGTCCTGCCTACCGAGGAGCTGTAGAAATTGCTCCCTCAGAAAAAGGCTTACTTATTGTAAATGAATTATCGCTAGAAGAATATCTGTATGCAGTAGTTCCAAGTGAAATGCCGTCTTATTATAGTATAGAAGCCTTAAAAAGCCAGGCGGTTTGTGCTAGAAGTTATGCGTTTAATCACTTGATGGCAAATAGTTTAAAAGAATATGGAGCCCATGTTGATGATAGTGTGTCATTCCAAGTATATAATAACATTGAGGAAAATGAAAAAACTCTACTTGCTGTAAAAGATACTTATGGCAAGGTTATAACCTATGATGGTTTAATCATTAATGCATATTATTTCTCCACCTCTAGCGGACATACAGCATCGGTGGGAGAAGTATGGAGTGGAGACTTAGAATATCTAAAAGGCAAGCTACAAGTAGTAGTTGGTGATGACGGAGTAACAGCAACCTCTACCCAAGATGAAGTAGACTTTTCAAACGAGGAAGCCTTTAGGAGTTTTATACAAAATCCTAGCTATCCAACCTATGATAGTGAATTTGCATGGTATAGATGGAAAGTAACTTTGCCTTATTCTGAAATAACAAACAATGTTAATTCAAAAATTGAAGGAAGATACAATGCAAATTCAGCTAATATTCAAACCCTAGTTAAAAATGAGGCAGGAGAAGAAGTTTATGAAAGCCATCCTGTTACAAGTGTGGGAACAGTAGAAAATATACAAATTCTAAAAAGAGAAAAAAGTGGAATTATAACAGAATTAAAAATAGTTGGATCAAGCAAAACAGTAAAAGTAGTAGGAGAATACAATGTTAGAATAATACTATCACCAGGTAATCAAAAAGTAATACGCCAAGATGATAGTGAAGTTTCTCAAGCCATGCTACCAAGTGCTTTCTTTGTAATGGATAAAGCTGATGGAGGAATATCTATTACAGGTGGGGGTTATGGTCATGGGGTAGGAATGAGCCAGAATGGAGCCAAGGCCATGGCTGACCAAGGCAAAGAATATGATGAGATACTAAAACATTATTATTCGGGTGTTGAGCTAGGATATATATACGAATAATTTGGGGGTTACAGTAAACCAGTGTAGGGGATGACAGTTCATTAGTTTTCCGTTGTACGGACATTAGGTTAGCGAGTTCGTCACTATCAAACACCATGTACATAGAATGTTGTTGTTAGAGTTATA
>CAZOSE010000173.1:0-4657 GCA_964582385.1 uncultured Lachnospiraceae bacterium | reverse complement strand
AAAAGAAAGTCAATTCATTAGTTGCCCACACCGAATATCTACAAGAAACTATAGAATATGCTTTAGATGGTAAGCAGATTCAACCACTAGTAAAAAGTCCTTATTAATTAACTTGTTTATTGATCTATTAGTTTATTGTTTTTTATTTAAAGTCAAAAAAAGCTTATTTTAATCTAAGTTAAAATAAGCTTTGCCTTTTATTATATCTTTTTCAATTTCTTCTTTTAATGAATCAATATTCTCAAATTTTACTTCAGGTCTAATCCTTGATAAGATTTGTACACGAATACTTTCATCGTAAAGATCACCTTCAAAATCAAAGAGATAGGTTTCAATTCTTTTTTCTTTTGTTAACCCAACTGTTGGGTTCTGACCAATACTTGTTACTCCTTTATATGTCTTATCATTTATCATGGTATTTGATACATATACTCCGTTTAGAGGAAGTAACTTGATTTCATCTGTTATAAGATTAACTGTTGGAAATCCTATAGTACGCCCAATTTTCCTACCGTGCAATACATTTCCAACTATTGTATATGGATTGCCAAGCAAGTGATTAGCGTATTCTAAATCACCTTTTGCAATTAATTCCTTAATGGATGAACTTGAAACTCTTTTTCCATCATATTCAATCTTATCAACGATAACTAGTTCAAAATCAAATTCTTTAGATAGCTTTTCTAATAAATCAGTATCCCCTTCTCTTTTATGACCGAAGCGGAAGTTTTGGCCAACTACTATCATTTTGCCATCTAATTGTCCAACTAATACATCTTTGACAAAGTCATAAGCCCTCATAGCCGCTACTTCCTTATTAAATGGATATGATATCAAAACATCAAGTCCCCATTTTTCTAATAAAATACGCTTCTCTTCGAGGGTATATATTAACTCGGTCTTCTTATGTTGTAAAAGATTTTGAGGATGGGATGAAAAAGTAAACATAACTGATTTTAATCCATTTGCCTTTTGAGAAATAATTTTCTTAAGCAGCATTTGGTGTCCACGGTGTATACCATCAAACTTCCCCAGTGTAATAGCTGTTTTTTCGTATTTAAATTCTCTACCTTCAACGTAATCCATTTTAATACTCCTAAGATTCTTATTTATAAAAACATCTTAAATGGTTTAAAAGCTTCCTTGTCTTTATCATATTGGTAAATAGCAACAAATTTATCTTGCCAATCGTATACTCTTACTTTATCATATTCTTTGTCATAAATAAAACCTTTTATGTTATTTGGTAAAATAATATTGCCATTGTATATTACTTTAGAATATTCTTCTAATATACTTACTTTTTCATAATCAGCAAAAAGCTCATCTACTCTTGTTAAGATCGAATCCAAAGTGTTATCCTTATACTGTTTTTCAATTTGATTTAGGGTTTTACTTGTGGATATCTGAAATTGCCCAACCCTAGTCCTTATTAAATCCTTCATACACCCACCGCAACCAATTACTTGGCCGATATCATGTATTAAGGTTCTAATATAAGTTCCTTTTGAACAATCTACTAGCATTCTAAACTCGCCAGCATTAATATCAATATCCAGAATTTCAATCTTGTCTATGAAGACTTTTCTAGCTTTTCTTTCAACTTCTTTACCTTGGCGAGCATAATCATATAACTTTTTTCCATCTATTTTAATTGCTGAGTACATAGGTGGTAACTGGTCATATTCTCCAACAAAGCTCTCTATAACTTCAATTAACTTAGATTCTGTTATATTTACTTTGTTAGTTTCTATAACTTCACCATAGATATCTTGGGTATCTGTGATTGTTCCAAGTAGTCCTATAACTTCATATGTTTTAGATTTATCCGTCAAAATATCGCTTACTTTTGTAGCATTTCCTAAGCATACTGGTAGGACCCCTTTTGCTTGTGGATCAAGGGTCCCAGTATGGCCTATTTTTTTCTGTCTTAAGATTCCTCTAAGTTTGGCTACAACATCATGGGATGTAAAGCCTGGTTCCTTATTAACATTGATAATTCCGTTAATCAATCTTTATACCCCTTTGTTATGTCATCAATTCTCTTTGACATATTTACTCCATATTCGATAGACTCATCTAGTATGAATTTTAACTCTGGAGTGTTTCTAAGGTTAACATTTTTGGCTATTAAGCTTCTAATAAATGGAGCTGCACTAGTTAAGCCTTCTATTGTACTTTGCTTTTCTTCATCATTACCAAGTACACTGACAAATACTTTTGATGTTTTTAGGTCTGGTGCTACTTCTACAGCAACTACTGACGTCATAGGTTTTATTCTAGGGTCTTGTAGTTCCATTTCAATAATTCTACCTAATTCTCTTTTTACTTCATTATTAATTCTATTATTTTTAATACTGTTTTTTCTCATATCAATCGTCATCCTTTCGATACAACAAACACTGTTGCCAGGATAATAATTTATTATCTTGGTATTTCTTGCATAACATATGCTTCTAGAGTATCTCCGACTTTTACATCATTGTATTTTTCTAATACAACACCACATTCGAATCCAGTTTTCACTTCTCTTACGTCATCCTGGAATCTCTTTAGTGATCCTAAGTTACCATCATAAACAACGATTCCATCACGGATTAATCTTACTTGACTTGCTCTTGTAATATTACCATCAGTTACATAACAACCTGCAATACTTCCAATACCAGATGCTTTGTATACTTCTCTTATTTCAAGATGTCCAATTACTTTCTCTTCAAATGTAGGGTCTAACATACCCTTCATAGCATTTTCTACATCTTCTATTGCATTGTAGATAACACGATATAGTCTCATGTCTACTTCTTCAGTTGCTGCAATATCTTTTGCGTTATTGTCTGGTCTTACATTAAATCCTATAATAATTGCATTAGATGCACTTGCTAAAGTTACGTCTGATTCATTAATAGCACCTACACCACCATGAATAACTCTTACAGCAACTTCATCATTACTTATTTTTTCTAAACTTTGTTTTACAGCTTCTACAGAACCTTGAACATCAGCCTTAACAATAATATTAAGATCCTTAACATTTCCTGCTTGGATTTCTGAGAATAAACCATCTAATGATAGTCTTGGTCTTGTGTTAGCTATTAATCTTTCTTTGTTTTGTGCTAGATATATTTCTGCTAGTTGACGAGATTCTCTTTCAGTATTAGATACAACAAATATTTCTCCAGCCTCAGGAACCTCTCCTAATCCTAGGATTTCAACAGGTGTTGAAGGTCCTGCTTCTTCTACTCTTTGGCCTTTGTCATTAATCATTGCCCTAATTCTACCACATGACATACCTATACAGATTGGTTCTCCTACACGTATAGTACCTTTTTGAACAAGTACTGTTACTACAGGTCCTCTACCTTTGTCAAGTTCAGCTTCTATAACTAGTCCTCTAGCATTCCTATCTGGGTTCGCTTTTAGTTCAAGCATTTCTGCAGTAAGAATAACCATCTCTAGTAAGGTATCAATACCTTCACCTGTTTGAGCTGAAACTGGAACAAATACAGTCTCTCCACCCCAATCTTCAGCTATTAATCCATGTTCTACTAATTCTTGTTTTACTCTTTCTATATTAGCTGTTGGTTTGTCTATTTTATTTATTGCTACGATTATTTCAATTTCTGCAGCTTTTGCATGATTTATTGCTTCTACTGTTTGTGGCATAACACCATCATCTGCAGCAACTACAAGGATTGCAATATCAGTTGATTGTGCCCCTCTCATTCTCATTGAAGTAAAAGCTTCGTGACCTGGTGTATCTAAGAAGGTAATCTTCTCACCATTACTTTCAACAACATAAGCACCTATGTGTTGTGTAATACCTCCTGCTTCACCTGTGGTAACGTGAGTTTCTCTAATAGCATCTAAAAGTGAAGTTTTACCATGATCAACGTGACCCATAACACAAACAACTGGTGAACGTTTTATTAAAGTCTTAGGATCATCTTCATCTTCTTTTAATGCTTCTTCAACTTCGTTAACAACCTTTTCTTCTTCAACTAAAACATCAAACATTATAGCTATTTCTTCAGCTTCTTCATAAGAAATTTCTTCATTAATTGTAACAGCTTTACCAGATAAAAATAATTTTTTTATTATTTCAGAAGAATCTTTTCTCATTTTACTAGCTAATTCTTTTATTGTTATTATCTCTCCAACTTCAATAACTTTGATTATTTCTTCTTTCTTTTTTTCTGGCTTAGGCTTGATAAATTGGCCTTTTTTTAACACTTGAGTTTCTTCTACCTTAACTTTATTGTTATCAAAGGGTTTATTTCTTTTTTTGTCTCTATTTCTTCTATTACTTGTTTCGCTTCTTGATGTAGCTACAGCAGCATTGTTAGTCTTTTTAGCCTTTGAAGCACCAGGTTTAGTATTCTCAATATTGTCTAATTTATCTGCAATAAAATCCTTTTTATAGCCACCGCTTCTACCACTACTATTAGTTGGTTTATTATAACTCCTGTTTTGTTGGTTGGCTTGACCTGTGTTTCTTTGGCCTATTGTGCCTTGTCCTGGTCTGTTTTGTCCTGGTCTACTTTGATTTGGTCTTGCTTGACCTGTTGTGTTTTGGCCTGGTCTGGTTTGACCTGGTCTACTTTGAACTGGTCTTGCTTGGCCAGTTGTACCCTGTCCTAGCCTGTTTTGTCCTGTT
>CAZOSE010000172.1:0-4674 GCA_964582385.1 uncultured Lachnospiraceae bacterium | reverse complement strand
AGGGTGCCGGATAACGTCCGGTAGAGGCGACTCTCAGGAAAGTGCAACAGAAATAAACCGCCAAATTATATTTGGTAAGGATGGAAAGGTGGAGTAAGAGACCACCGCTTGGTTGGTAACAATCAAGGCAATGCAAACCCCACTCGAAGTAAGACCGAATTATAAGCGTAAGTTGCCCGCTAGCTTAAGGTAGGTTGCAATTTGTCGTAGGACAAATGAGCTATATGGTAACATATAGCAAAGACAGATGATCATCTAATACAGAACTCGGCTTATAGTGTTGCTCATATACATATATACAAAAGATAAGAATATAAAAGTACGAAGGACAAGTTTTTAATTTACAAAAGAGTTTTTAAGAGACAAAAGAATAGTTAGAGAAATACAAAAGATAAAAGTAAAAAGTACAAAAGATGAATTAAAGAAATACATAAGATAAAAACTAAAAGTACATAAGATAAATTTAAAAAACACGTAAGATAAGAAATAAAAATACAAAAGATAAATTAAGAAATACAAAAGATAAGAAATAAAAATACATAAGATAAATAATAAAGGCTCTAAGTTTAGTAGCGATGAAAGATTCCTAGGAATCAAATCAATTTGCTGACTAAACTTAGAGCTATTTTAATGTCTGTTTATTCTCAAACTAATGTCTTATAGGACATTACAAAAACCTGAAACAAAAAGTATCCTTAAGCCACTGAAAACTTGTATATTGTGGTTGAATTATAGACTTTACCAGACTTTAGTACTGAGGAAGGGAAGGATGGTTCATTGATGTTGTTTGGATAATATTGAGTCTCAAAGCATACTCCATATCTTTTTTCGTAAACAAATCCTTGTTTTCCTTTTTCAGTAGTCATGAAGTTACCTGAGTATAGTTGCATTCCAGGTAAGTCAGTGTAAATGTCCATTACCCTGCCAGTTTTATTGTCAACTAACTGACCAACCTTTTCTACTGAGTCATCTTTTTTATTCAGTACGTAGTTATGATCATAGCCACCAGCAATAACGAGAGGTCTATAGTCTGCTTCAATATCTTGTCTTAGAGTTTTTAGTACTCTAAAGTCCATAGGAGTATTTGTTACATCTGCAATCTCTCCTGTAGGTATTAGGTTATCATCTGTTGGAGTGAAAGCATCACTATTAATCCATACCTTATGGTCTAGTACTGATCCTGAACTATGGCCTGATAAGTTGAAATAAGAGTGATTTGTTAAGTTAACAACTGTATCCTGGTCTGATACTGCGTAATACTTAATTACAAGTTGATTATCATTTGTAACTGAATATCTTACTTTTACTTCTAGGTTTCCAGGAAAGCCTTGTTCCATATGAGGACTAAGTCTTGAAAACTCAACTGAAACAGAATCATCATCTTGGAAAGTTTCTGCCTCATACACTACTTTGTGGTACCTAAGGTTGCCCCCGTGTAAATTATTATTGCCGTCATTTTTATCTAGTTTATATGTAACTCCGTTTAGTTCAAAGCTTCCATTTGCAATACGATTGCTATTTCGTCCTATGAAAGATCCATAGGAAGGTCCGTTAACTTCATATTCTTCTAGGCTATCATATCCTAGAGCAATATCACCTGGGTGTCCTTCTTTATCAGGAACAAATATACTTGTTATAAGGGCTCCAAAGTCAGAAAAATGAACTTCCATACCCTTATCATTAGATAATATATATTTTGACACAGCAACACCATCTTTAGTTACTCCAAAAGCTTCTTTGCGAATATTCATAAATTACCTCCTAGAGAGTCATTTTGTCATACATAGGTTTAAGTGTTGGATATAGGTCGTGAAAGATTTCATATTTTTTGTTGTATTTTTCTACTGCAGACTCATCTTGCTTTATTGTTTCTACTACCTGAATTAACTTAGAAGTTGCATCTTCAACGGTTGGATACTTCCCACATCCTACTGCTGCTAGAATTGCGGCACCAAAGGCTGGGCCTTCTTCACTATTAATTTTGTTTACTTCTACATTAAATACGTTAGCAATTATTTGACACCAAAGTGTGCTTTTTGCTCCACCACCATTGATACGAATACGTTCTACATTAACACCGTTTTCACGGATAATTTCAAGAGAATCTCTTAGGGAAAAAGCTACACCTTCTAGAACAGCTTGAGTCATATCTTCCCTTGTTGTTTCCATGGTCATTCCTACAAAGGCGCCTCTAGCATTAGGGTTATTGTGAGGGGTTCTTTCTCCAATTAGGTATGGAAGATAATAAACATCGTTATCACCTAGATTATCTATACTAGCTTGCTCTTTGCTGTAGTCCTTAGTAGATAAAATGTTTTTCATCCACCACTCATTGGATGCAGCAGCAGCAAGGGTAACTCCCATAAAGTGGTATCTTCCGTCAGCATGGGCAAATACATGGAGGGCATTTTCTTCAACCTCACTGTATTTTTCACTAGCTACAAATACTACTCCCGATGTTCCTAGTGATACATTACACATTCCGTGTCCAACTGTTCCAGTACCTACTGATGCTACCGCCTGGTCTCCACCGCCTGCAATTACTTTAACATCAGGCCTTAATTCTAACAAGCTTGCAACACTTGCTTTTAAGTTACCAACTACCTGGTAGCTTTCAAATATCTGTGGCATCTGATCTTCTCTTAAGTCTGCAATTTCAAGCATTTCTTTGGACCAAGACTTGTTTTTCACATCAAATAATAGAGTTCCAGAAGCATCTGATACATCTGTTGAATGAACACCTGATAATTTATATGCGATATAGTCTTTTGGAAGCATTACTTTGCTGATTTTTTTGAAGTTTTCTGGTTCGTGTTTTTTAACCCATAATAGTTTTGGAGCTGTAAAACCAGTTAGAGCCATATTACCAGTATAGGAAGAGATCTTCTCTTGGCCTATTTCTTTATTCAGGTAGTCGCATTCTTCCTGAGTTCTGCCATCATTCCACAAAATAGCAGGTCTAATTACTTGATCATTATCATCAAGAATTACCATTCCATGCATTTGACCACTAAAACTAATACCATCAACTAAGGATTTATCTTGATCTGATAATAAGTCTTCCAAACCATTTACAAGCTGTTCAAACCAGTCCTCAGGATTTTGTTCTGACCAACCAGTTTTAGGATAAAAAATTGGATATTCCCTTGTAACTATTTTAATTATTTTCCCGGCTTCATCCATTAACAATAGTTTAACAGATGAGGTTCCTAAATCTACACCTACGTATAACATATTAAACCTCCATTTTAAATTATTTAAGTAAGAAAAATAAAGTTATTTTGAAAAAAATTATACAAAAATTGTCTTATATAAGAATTATACTATAAAAGAACTATTAAAAAAAGAACCATTAAAAAAAGAATCACAATATATTATCTATAATTGAAGACCAAGGATTGTGGTTTAATAAAAAACACAATCCTTGGATATTATTTGTTACTATATTTTGTTTGATTGAATATAAGTTAGTTATGATTTATTTTGTTTCGAATATATATTGATTTAAAACAGATTCTAAGTATTCTTGTCTGCCTGACTTGTTAGTAGTGATTCCGTTTTCAAGTGCATAAGCTTCTAATTCTTTAAAACCTACTTTACCATCAACTATATCTTTACCAATACCATCATTGTAACTTGCATATCTATTATCTTTAAAGTCTTCAAAAACTTTATCTTCAAGTAGTTTAGCAGCCACTTTTAGACCTCTTGCGAATGTATCCATACCTGCAATATATGAATAGAATAAGTCTGAGTCTTCAAAGGAAGCCCTTCTTACTTTAGAGTCAAAGTTGAGTCCGCCCTTAGTGAATCCACCATCTAGTAATATTTCATACATTGCTAGAGTTGTATCGTAGATATTAGTTGGGAACTGGTCAGTATCCCATCCTAGTAAATAATCACCTTGGTTAGCATCTACACTACCTAGTGCTCCGTTAACTCTTGCATAATGTAACTCGTGTTGGAAAGTGTGCATAGCAAGTGTTGCATGGTTTGCTTCGATGTTTAGTTTGAATTTATCTTCTAATCCGTATCCTCTAAGGAAAGCAAGAACAGAAGCAGAGTCAGTATCGTATTGATGTTTAGTTGGCTCTTTTGGTTTTGGCTCAATTAATAATTGTCCTGTAAATCCGATTTCATCAGCATAATCAGCAGCCATGCTAAGAAGTCTTGCGAAGTTATCTAACTCTATTCCCATATCAGTATTCAGTAGGGTTTCGTAACCTTCTCTACCGCCCCAGAATACGTAGTTTTCGCCACCAAGTTCCATTGTTATTTCCATTGCTTTTTTAATTTGTGCTGCAGCATAAGCAAATACAGTTGCATTGTTGGATGTTCCTGCACCGTGTACAAATCTAGGATCACTAAAAGCGTTAGTAGTTCCCCATAAACATTTGATTCCAGTTCTATCCATCTCTTCTTTAATAACTTCAACAATCTTGTCTATGTTTGCATTAGTTTCTTCAAGATTTTTTCCTGCAGGTGCAATATCTACATCATGGAAGCAAAAGAATGGAATTTGCATCTTATCCATAAATTCAAAAGCTGCATATACTCGCTCTTTAGCAACCTCCATAGGGTCATCACTTTTATCCCAATCTCTAAACATAGTATCAGAACCAAATTGATCAGTACCCATGTAAGTAAATGTGTGCCACCATGACATTGCGAATC